>JAZGDE010000027.1:0-4447 GCA_036477295.1 Bacteroidota bacterium
TGACCTACAGACCACGGACGTCCTTCGTGAAATCAGAAAGCGGGTTCCAGAATATACACCCTGCGCGTATATCAACGGGACTGAAGAGCCCGATTCATTCAAATGGCTTCTCGCCGGAAGAATCGGCACCCGAGAGCAAATATACGGCTACGTTGGCCCAAATTTTTTGGAAGTAATTCAAACCGTGCATCATTTCTGGACTGGCCGCTACCTTGCGTACTCGCGGCCGTCTATGACGAGTCTCGGGCGATCCATGCTTCTCCTCGCGCCTCTCGACACGGGGCTTCGCCGCATTGCTAGTTCGTACGCCGCATCAGTGCTGGCGAGGCCATTGCATGCGTTCAAGGGACTTCACTTTCAGTCGATCATGGTCATACAGCCGGTTGATATCCTCCCCGATGGAGGTCAGAACATGTGCGATGGATGTCCGGACATGACGCTCTGGAACGGCAGGCTTGTCTGGTCCTGCCGAATGGAAGAACTCAAACATTTCGGGTGCTGGGTCCAGACAGTCCCGAAGGCATGAGGGACGGTTGCATTCGGTGAATATATCAGAGGTGCGCAAGGTGGGCGGACGATACAAATTGCTGATAGTAGGTGGTGGCCTTGCTGCAGTGTCAGCACTCGAGGTCCTGGCTCAAGAGAAGGCGGCCGAAAACTGCGCGATCATCTCGTCCGAACCGCACCTGCCGTACGACCGTCCCCCGCTATCGAAAGACTACCTTCTTGGAAGAATTCCCCGGGAGGAGGTTTTTCTCAAGCCGGAATCCTTCTACTCCGAGAACGGGATCGACGTGTTTCTCAAGAAGAACGTTACAGCTCTCGATACGTCGGCCCGAAAAGTCCATACGCACGATGGTGTGCACGTTGAATTTGAGAACCTGATGATTGCCACGGGTGCGGAACTTGTCATCCTGAGGATTCCCGGGGCCGATCTGGAGGGGATCTTCTACTTACGGGTGCTTGGCGACTCGGAGGCGATCCGCAAGGCAGCAGGAGACTCGCGGTCTGCCATGGTGATTGGTGCTGGCTTCATCGGTCTCGAAGCCGCATGCGCCTTGCAGCAAATGGGGCTGAGCGTCACTGTCCTTGAGGTTGCGCACACTGTTTTTTCTGCTCTCACGACCCCGGAACTCTCGGATTTCTACCTGAACTACTTCAAGGAAAAAGGCATTGCATTTGTCTTCGGCGAGAAAGCTGAAGCATTCGAAGGGAACGGTCGCTTACGTGCAGTGCGGACGTCCGGCGGCAGAAAACTCCGGTGCGATATCGCAGTCGTTGGAGTCGGTGTCAAGCCGGCGACCGATTTCCTCGAAGGGAGCGGCCTCGAGCTGAACAACGGGATCATGGTCAACGAGTTCATGGAGACGAACATTCCTGGCATCTATGCTGCTGGAGACGCTGCCAACTATTTCGACCTGATTTACAAACGTCGTCGGCGTATCGAGCATTGGGACAATGCAATCAAACAGGGGCAGGTAGTTGCTCAGAACGTTCTCGGACATCGGCAGCCTTACAGGGGAGTCTCGTATTTCTTCTCCGATGTTTGGGATCTGCACTGGCAGCTTGTCGGTGACTTCGAGGGTGCAACGCAGAGGATCATCAGGGGAGCGATGGAGGACCGGAAATTCGGGATTCTGTATCTCAAGGACCGCTTTCTGCAGGCGATGTTTCTGCTCGGTCTACCATTTAAGGAGATACGCATCGCCGAGAAGCTCATCGTACAAAAGATTTCACTAGAAGATCACCTCGAGAAGCTGAAAGACCCTTCGTTTCCGCTAAAAGACTTGCTGCCGTCATAAAACTGTCGGATTCAAATCACAGCTCAACGTTTGGTGCGTTCGCTCTGCCTGTAAATGATGCTGTTCGGGTTGAAGGCCAACCAGGCGAACGCAAAATGATTGCCGTGGATTACTGGCTCCAGCTGTTTGCCTTTGAAAGGTCCGGCAATCGCGCGCCCGGTGATGTTCCATCTTGAACCGGTCTGATCGTCAACGAAACCCGAGCCGACTCGCTTGAAGGTCAGCCGGGTACCATCGACTTCCGGACGAAAAACCGTTGTCGAACCGACGTCACGGGAATCTGCGATCGACGCCTTATCGAGCGCAGATGCCGTGCCCGAAAGATGAAAGATCACGATATCCTGATTTCCCACCTTGTCGTGAATCACACCTTCGCGTTGAATAACACTCAGCGGGTAGATGGTGTCTTGACCATCGAAGGAGACGTTGATCACTCGCTCCATCGCGGGGAGGCGCGGATCAACCGAATCTTTGAACAGGAACGGATTGTTCGAAATGTCATCGTAACCCTGATACGGGTTTCGACCATAGCTTCGCTGGAAACCCGTTTCCCGTGAAAGGACCTTCCCGCCTGGGTAATTTTCCTTAAATTGCTTATAGGAGATGAGAGGTGCTGCGAGCAGAGTGAGCTCGGTGCCGGTGAGTTCCCCGACAATCGCCTCTCCGGTGAATTGCTGCCACCAGGATTCTGTTTGGCGGTCGTACATGACCAGATCGCTCTTGCGTAGTTTCCCTGTCGTTCCGAAATCTAAAACGAGCGTTTTCCCATCGTGCTCGACGCGCCTGTCAAAAGCGATGGCAGCGTTGCACAACGGGCAAAAGGTGACGCTGACAGGAGTGTCACCAATGATGTCGTTCACGATCTCATGCCAGGTGAGGATCTGAAGCGGATAGGCACGAGCCTCGCCGTCAATGTCCAGACCAATCACGGGTTCGACGGCAGCAAGCCAGCTGTCCGCCTCATCGAAACTCACAAAGAGTGGCTTGTCGATGGGAGGGATGCCATCCTTTGGTGGACCACCGGACATGATTTCGTCTAAATCAACGGAGCTCTTCGTAAAATCGGTCCGCTGCCATTCGTTCAGCGACTGCTGGGCGCACCCTGTTGCTGCGCAAGTCACGGTGAGAACTGCGGCTATCAAAAGATCCCCTGAAAATGTTTGCAGACGCATTGTCTTGCTCTTGGATGTGAGGTCCACAGAGACATAACGACCCGGGCGACGGTGCAGTTCCCGACGGGAGAAGTTTCCTTCAGTTCCTTCCAAATTGGCATTGAAATCAGATAGGTACAAGAACTATAGCACTATCAATAAAGAATTCCAACTATCACGCCCAGCGGGACAGTCACTCGTCGGTTGTCCCGCTCCGACACGAGGTGTTCCTTCGGAAAGGAGTGCTCGTAGAGCAGTTGTCAACAAGGCCAGAACGATGTGCTCGATCGTCTGCGAGGTTTTTTCCACGACTTGTCGGGGCACGAGCCTGCACTGCTTTACTTTCTTGAGCAATTTTACTATGTTGTTTCCGTAATGTTTTCGCCGGGTGAATCTTGCTATACCGGGGTTCTTGACAAACGCAATATACCTGGATACTCAGCTGAATTTCTTCTTAATAACAAACTTAAGATCGACGCGGACGAAGGAAAGGTGTTGTATGAACAAGGCCAGGAATTGTACTCAGTTGTTACCCAGCCTCATACGGCTATTCTCAATATTAATTTTACCAGTGCTTCTCTTTAACCTTCCTCATTGTACTTCCAGCAATATTGTTGTTTCTGGGAAAGTTCGGCAACTGCGATATGAGGATAAAGTAAACTACCTTCGCCTCAAGGAAATCCTTGGGGAGAGCCGTTACTCAGGGGAATTAAGTTCTGTTTTCCATCTTCTCGATGAAGAGGTTGATTTGTCAGGTATTCCAATCTGTGCGTATACACCTGCATATCCCCGTCGGGACATAGGAGAGGTACCTGTGTATGCAATCTCATACACAGGTAAGAATGGTTCATTCCGACTCAAAGTGCCAGGAAGAGGGGTTCGCGGCATTGTTGTCTATGCTAATGGCGGAGAGGACAAGACAGAAGGGTGTGGATCCGGTGGTCAAATCAAGTTTCGTGAGGATATTAAGGGATCCCATACGGTTTTTACCCCCGAGTATCTCTCTCATGTTAAGAAAGGCTCAATAAGTATTGTGTTGGCGGTGAATTATGACGGTTCCCTTGTTGCCCTCCAAAGGGAGGTAGACAATCTGGTGAATCAATTACCTTCATTGACTCTAGGCGAAATAGTCCAACGTAGCGAAACATTAATTGGTTTTCAATCCAGCTTTGTCACACAATACCCAAGATCCAGCCGGGTGATTAAAGACTCTATAATGTCTGTGGCTGAGAGGATAAAACAGCGTCAAGCTGACGAAGCATTTCAATCGAAGCAACTTGAGGCCGCGTATACGTTGTATTCCGACTTAGTGAAGTTTTTCCCCTCATCGCCCTCAGCGGAGAAGAATATCGAAAGAATGTCTCAGGGCAAACTCCGGGTTGAGCAGCGACAAGCTTACGAATCGTTGATGACGAGGGTGAGGAGGGTCACTACTACAAGTAGGGCAATCGGGATGCTGGAGTCATACTTCGCACAAATGTCCAGTTACGATCC
>JAZGDE010000028.1:0-5164 GCA_036477295.1 Bacteroidota bacterium
CTTTCCTCGCTTTTGAAGGGCTTTGAGAACTTTCTGCATCAGATCTTCTGAGCCAATCTCGTCGATCTCAAGATCAGAATCACGGACGATCTTGATTTCGTAACTACCGAGGATCGAACGATTGGGAAAGAGTTCTGGCAGATACGGCCGTATCACGTCATCGATGCGAATAATGTGGAGCGCATCTCCAGCGAAAGGAAGCCGAAGAAATCGGCCGAACGTTTTGGATGGAATCTTGACGAGCGCAAGGTCAGCTTTCTTGCGTTCGGAGGAAAAATTCTTCTCTAGGTGCTTGACGCAGAAGTACAGCGTTGCATTTTCCAGAAGGGGAAGCGATCGATTGGCAACGGGGTCACCACGGGAACGATTTTCTCCCGGAAAAATTCTAGGGCGAAGGCCTGCTGCTCCGGGGTTATGTCCGCTTCCGTCACCAGATGCACGTTTTCTGCGAGGAGCTCAGGAGTGATATGATTCCGGAAACAATCACCGATGTCCTCGTGCATCCGGTGAACTAACTGCCAGGTTCCCGCTCCACGAGCGGGAGCAAAGCAATCTCGGATTAATACCGCCTATCTAAAATTCAGCTTGCTACAGCGTCAGCTGTTTTTGAGCAGGAGACGGGGATTCCCGATTCCCCCGACCTTGTCGAAGTGAGGATCGGGACGACGTCCAGTCCCATTTCAACCGGCGATCGTAGTGAGCGGGAGACGGGGATCGAACCCGCGACGTCCAGCTTGGGAAGCTGGCATTCTACCGCTGAATTACTCCCGCTAATTTTGAGACCGTAATCCCGCGGCCCATCTTGCAATGCAATCAAGATAGCAATTTACTTTCAAATTTGCAATCCGGATATTGTCTTTCGATAAGTTGCTCCTCATCAATGTAAGATGAAGTTCAAGAAAACTCCGTGCAACGTCCGTTCCAAGGCAATTCTTTGATACAGAAGTCGAACGGTGATGCCGGCGTATGTAAATCCCACCGGAAAAGTCCGTGTCTCTAAACCTGCTGCGAACTTAAAACCGTGTGCTTTAAACGGACTTCGGAGACCCCACGCGTAACCAGCTTCGAAATGGCTTGCTTCCACAAGGCCAACGACTGCGGGGAGTTTAATCCCCAATCCAAAGTTCGTCGCGAACAAAAGCCGCCGTGCTTCATCGAACGAGGGCATCAACTCCGCATCAACTGAGATTTTCTGAATCACCAGGAAGTCGTCAACGAAGCCATAGCCCAGTCCCACCGAGGTACCTGAACCGCTACCGTTCTTCTTGAAGACTACGCCTCCCCCAAGGCGGAGCAGAAACCCTACGTAGCTTGGTGGGAAATCTCTTTCTTGTATATAACGCACGGATGCAAGGTCCGGATGAGATTTGATCAACTCCGCTGGGCTGCTTTCATTCAACAAGTCAGGAATCATCCAGCTTGGGATTGCTGTCCGTGGGAAGAGAAACTCGACATCGATCCCCTCCAAATCAGGATCATGAAATCCAGGTTCACGCAACTGGGGGAAGTGCATCCGACGATGAATTCCGTGGTTATCCACTTTTTCAGTGCGTACGCTCCATGTTGCAGCTGTCGGCATTGGGAATCGGAGAAGCGTCGGCATCTTGGTGATCGAATAATACTTCTCACCGTCCTGGGTGGTGATCCAACCCTTTACTATTCCTTCTAGTGACATTCCAGCCGAGACTGATTCCCCCCACTCTTTCAAGCGTTCGGGTACTGCGCCGCCAAGTGCCACATAGTAGACAAGAAATAGTTCGCGGAGGGAGGTGATACATGCCTCCAGCACATGTCTGTATGATGGAGCGTACCAGTGGAGAAGCTTGTCGCCAAAGGCTTTCCAGACTTCGCCACGAGAGTTTATGACATAGACACCTTTGCTTCTATAGAAGTCGTGCGCGTGACTGTTATTAATAGAGTGAAACCGGGAGAGAACATCGGTCAATGGGACCAACACATGTCCGGCTGAGAAGCCATCGCCTAGGTAGCTGAGCGCCATCGCCTCGTAAATCAATGCGCGGCGCAAAGTTTCCTCGCCCTCACGACCTTCCTGACCAGCGATCTTGGCAAAGCGAAGAGCGATGAGGTGATGCAGAAGATAATTTACAATAACGTTACGACTCGATTGCTCTGCTGAACGCGCTGCCGGCCACGAGCCAGCAGCCGCGGCTGCGGGCGAGCTTCTCCCAGCACTGTGCTCTCGCCATAGGGCATCGATGAGCGATGCCGAGAGTGGCTTCAGTTGTTGCAATATTGTTCTTCCCCGTTCTTGAAAGCGAGCATATGAGGCGTCGTTTCCTGAGGACCAAGCACAGATCTCTCCGAATGTTTTGTCTTCCCATAGCTGTCCTCCAAGGTTGATTGAGAAACGACGACCAGAGATGAAAATCAGTGAATCATGCATTTCTACTCCGCAGTCGACCAGGACTCCCTCCAGTGCACTGTCTGCTACCAGACGGTGTTCTTCCTTTTCCCAAGCCTTTGTAATAGTTGGGAAAATACTCAACAAGCCAATAGCTAATACTCGCGTGTCGAAGAGTGTCTTCATTCGATCAGAGTCCGGACCTCCAATTTTCCAGGAAGAATTCGATGACGTTGTTTGCCATAATGTCTTCAACGATAGCTTCGTCGGCGTCAAATTCTCGAAGCAGCAGTTTCCGAAGCGTATCGATCTCTCCGAGACATCTCATATCAGTCGGTCCCGTAATGTATCCGGAAAAATCGCTCCCGAGTCCGACTCGCTTGTGAGTTCCGCAGATTTTGCTGACATACCGGATGGTACGGACCACATCGCGAAGAGATCCTTGTTGCTTTGCCGCTGCCTCCCCACTGTAATTTGACAGCAAATATGGGTACAGGATGATGCCGACGATTCCTCCATGGCGGGCTATTTCTTGGATGTGCTCGTCGAAGAGAGAGTATGCGTGATTGGCGAGGGTTCTCACAGATGAGTGAGTGGCAATAACCGGCTTCCTCACATCGCGAAGGATATCTTCGACCGCACTCGACGAAGCGTGGGTGATATCCACGATGATGCCGAGCCGTTCCATTTCCTGTATGACTTCCCTGCCAAATTCACTGAGTCCTTGGTTGGGCCAGCGACTGTTGGAATCGGGAAAGAATGGATACGCATTCGCAGCGGTGGCGATCCCCTTATTGAAGAAGTGGGTTATCGTGATTAATGCCACCCCGCGACGGGCAAACTGCTCCAGCGGCTTCAAACTCCCGCCTAAAGCATGGCCTCCTTCGAGCGCGTGCAAGATTGCTATTCGATAGTTGTCACTGCCTTTACGAATGGCGAGAAGGTCACGGAGCTGCTCATGATTGCGAGCCAATCTCGCATACGGAGCAGCAGGACCAGCGAGTTCTTGTTCGAGCAAGTCCATCATACGAATCGTATTTGCAGGGGCCTCGGGATTAGGGTCTGTTGGCATCGAGAGCCATTCATCAAAGACGTTGAAATGGGCAACGCACATTAGGTCGACACCGGCCTGGTGAGAAGACTCCCATGTCGCGCGAGTTGGGTTAAACGCTCGCTCAGCGATGCTTGCAAGGATTGGATACTGTACAGCAGGAGGTGTACGTCGTATCCAATCGTTGAGCATCGGATGGACATGGAGATCCGCAAGCACACGGCGCCGATGCGCAGGGGAGGTGACTCTCGAGGGGCAGCTTGACGCACAGCCTAGTATTGAGGCGAGTGGGGCAGCGGATATAATACTAGCACAAGAGAAGAGGGATGAACGAAGAAACGCTCGTCGCGACAAAGTGGCCATAGCTGGCAAGAATTTTTATCTGTGTCTAGAAAACGAAGACTGCACGTGATGAGGTTCCTATTCCAGAAAAGGTCCCCGGCCGAGCTTGAAATGGTTTCTTCTTTCGTCCAACCTGCCACGTTCATTCCTGTCCAGCGCATCCAGGTTTATTACTGCGGTTCTGATGGTAAGAATGCATAGAAACACCGCGGCGAGCGCGCATATGATATCCAGGATCAGCACTGTGTGCTCAAAAATCTGCACATCCTTCACGTATATCAGAACAATGTTCAGTGCGATAAGGAAAATTCTTCCTTCGGTCGTCGACAGTCGTGCATAGGAAATTTTAAATATACCTAGTGTGTGAGTCGCCAGGTAGACATTTATCGACATAACTAAATACAACGTCAACACCGCAAAACAGAGTGGCTGGCTCACAAGTCCCGAATATGCCAACCCAAACAGCATAAATGACGCGCCGAGTGCATCGACCAAGTGGTCCAAATAGTATCCGTACTTCGGTCGCTCGATTTTCCGAACTCTCGCAAGGGTCCCATCTAGGCTATCGCCGAACCAGTTGATCACCAGCCCTAGGCTCGCTGCGGCAAGGAACAACCAGTGTCGAGCGGCGAAATAATATGCCACACCGATCCCAGCCATTGCGAGGAGCCCAAGCAAAGTCAGCATATCTGGAGTAATCCTGCGAGGGAGTCTATGCGCAAGCCACAGAAGGGCTCGTTTCTCCGGTGCCGCTAGTATGCTCCTCTGTACTCGGTGCTCAGTCAATGTCTGATCGTTGTGAGTACTCATTATGGTGTCTCGCCTGCTTGAATATTTTTCCATCTAGACTTCGGCACCGTGAGTTTGGAAATACTCGCACGCAACCACAAGAAACGCATTTCTCACGAATGATGAGGACGAATCGGAGAGGGCTTTTTTCCAGAACAACGAGCTTCCTCACTTGAGAATTCACAAGCCAGCAACAATGCAGTGTCAACATCTAGAATCACGTCATTCATTACATCATCAGGGCAAGTAATTGTTTGAACAAGATATCAAGATGCGTGCTAATTCGCAATTCGAGAGATGCAGGTCGATTAAATTTACTATTCCTTACTTACTCAAGTGCCTGCAAGTGCGCAAAACGGTCTGATATCCTGATCCCTTCAATATTATCTCCCAGGTCTCATTGAAACTCCCTCCAAAGGCCTTTGACTATGGCCTCCCTCTCCGACCGTCAATTGAGCACGCTTGCCGAAAGGAAACAAAACCTCAGGCTGTTCTCCTCCAAAATGAACGGCGGGTAGCTGTACGAGGAGGTTTTGACACCCGATTCTTAGAGGAGGCGCTATCGACAATAAAGGGGTTTTGGACGTTGTGAATTCGTGTTCTTTACATAAGATCGAGAT
>JAZGDE010000029.1:0-11429 GCA_036477295.1 Bacteroidota bacterium
TCCAAGATCTTGAAAGACAGCAAGCACGTCAGTAACCTCTCGTTTCTCCTCAAAGCAGATGGGTGGGGAAGGTCGCTAGAAGAGCTGAACGGAGAGCTTACGCTTTCGATGTCTTCATCTGTGTATCGCGACCGCTCGATCGACCGGACGGAGGCGAGTCTCAGCTTCGACCAAGCGGACCCGCGGCGCAAAGCGATTTCGGTCCGGTCAGACATCATTGATGTTGACATCGAGGGCCAGTTCAATGTTCGAGGTATCGTCGGCCTGATTGAGAGGGATACACAACAACTTCTCAGAATCCTCGAACGAAAATTGGCTCCTCTGGATTCAGTGTTTGCGCATTCGCATCCATCGCAGGGGACAGTGTTTGCCGACGAAGAAGATGAGTCACACGGGTGGAGTCTAGGCGAAACGCCCGAGGTCTACGACTTCAGATTTCGTGCGACCATCAAAGACCTGGAGCCGGTGGCAGTTTTTGTCGGAAATGAGCAATTTGACGGGCGCGCGGACCTATCGGGAACGATCGCCGGTCCATCGGATCAACTCACGCTTTCTCTCGAGGGTTTCATCGACGACTTTTTCTACGGGTCGGTTCGGCAGGGGGTGTTCATCGGGGAGCTGAACTTCCGTGCTGCATTCGAAGGCCTGAGTCCTGCGATGGACATGAGGGACCTGCGAAGCTCAGTCAGTATCGGTGGCAAATCGCTCTTCATCAATCGTACACAGTTCACCGACATTGCGCTTGACCTGGCGCTCGCCGACGAGCAGTTGACAGTATCTCTGAGTACGGTCATAGACTCGGTTTTCTTCGCCGATTTGACTGGACGTGCAACCATCGGCGAAGAGCCGTACCGCTTCGTGTTCGACTCAGTGCGCGTGGGATCGGGTGAGTACGAGTGGCGAAGCGAGCGCCCGTTGATCGCGACTCTTGACAACGCTAGGTTGTCGCTGGAGCAGGCTACATTCGTTCGCGGTTCGGAGCGCATCCGGTTTGCGGGTTCGTTGGACCGTAACGGTGGCATGGAGTTTCACGGTGACCTCCCAAACGTCGATCTCGGAAGTCTCCTTTCAGCCCTCCAGCAAGAAGAACTCGCGCTCAAGAGAACCCTCCAAGGCACAGCGCATCTAAGCTTTACGCTCAGAGGCGGGTTTGATTCTCCCATCATTACAGTACGGCTCGCCCTGGACGATCTCGCGTACCGCGGGGTTTCCCTGGGGAGAATGCAGTCCACTGCAACGTACAGTAACCAGATGGCCACGCTCGACGTGGAATTTCTCAATGACACTTCTTCTACTCATGCTCCAGAGCTCTCGGTCAAGGGTACTCTCCCCATTGATTTATCGCTGACCAAGAGCGCCGGGCCGGTTGAGCACCAATTCCCTGATCTCCTGATGGATCTAAGCCTGAGGGCTCGCGGCTTTCACCTCGCGTTTCTTGACCCACTGCTCGCTGATTTCGATGATATCCAGGGAACGGTTTCAGGTGACATCGAAATTCAAGGAACGCCTGAGTCGCCAGTGTACACCGGATCGATCTCTACCGAGAGGGCGCGGTTTTTCTTTGTCCCGAATCGTCTCTATTATACAGTGAATGCCACCCTGCAGCTGGAACGGGAAAACATTCGAATCGTATCGATGGAGATTAGGAATGACGTGAAGGATCAACCGGATGGAGTCGTGTTTGTGACCGGAACGCTAGCGTTGAAAGAGTTTTCGATTTCGTCGTTGGACTTGTTCGCCCAGGGCCACCTGTTGATCCTCAAAGGAGGGCGCGAAAAGTTCATCCAGGACATTCAAGGGGATCTGTACGCGTCGATCGGTCCCAAAGGCCTCCGCTATGTCGGTACGTTTGAACAATCGCACCTGACGGGAACGATCTTGATCGAACGTGCGAATCTTTTGTTTCCTGTCCTCGGACAGACCGTTTACACTGCATCCCCGACATCGCTGACCTACGTCGTCGTCGATGACACGAGCGGGGCAGGGTCTGATACCACTTTGCTGGCATCGTACTATCGCGAGGACGGGTTCTCAGGAGGCACTCGGAATTTGGAGAATGGGACTTCAGGGAAGACAATTCTCGACGGAATTTCATATGACGTGCAGATCGAGACGAAAGGCAATGTGGACATCCGCATGATTTTTGACCCGGTCACAGGTGAAGAGCTGTACGCCGTCCTGAACGGAAAACTGGCGCTCGTCAAGGACGGACCGCAGACGCAGTTGATTGGAGAGGTCGCTGTCGTGGAACGTTCGCACTACACTTTCTACAAGAAATTTGACGCCACCGGGAAGTTACGGTTTACGGGTGACCCGGAGAATCCTGAACTGGACATCAAAGCGCAGTATAAAGGTGTATACATCGGGCCGACAAAAGATAAGCCGGACACGAGTCAAACGCTGGCCGCTCTTGTCGAATTGACGATCACCGGGACGCGGTATGAACCGAAGCTGAAAATCGACCTGCTGGTTTCTGATCGAGATGGAAATCTTGTTACGCCACTGAATCTTTCCGACCCTCAGGCAGACGCAATCTCTTACATTCTCGTCGGCAAATTCAAGAACGACTTAACGAGCGCCGACCGGAACAGCGTCTACGCTCAGGTGGGTTCCTCCATCCGCACCTCGCTCGTTACCGGATTTGCGTCCACGTTGTTGTCAGAAGTCCTTACTGAGTTCTTCAGGAATGAATTCGGGTTCGTCCGCACTGTCGAACTCACCTATCGTGGCGGTGGGAGCATTGTCGAGTCTGCCGACATCCGACTGAGCGGGGAGATTTTCAGTGCGTACTGGCGGTTCGGGGGCCGGATCTTCACGGATCCAACGAACGCCAACGTCAGTGTTCAGCTCTCCATGGGAAACGTGTTCAATTCATCCAGGCTGCGGAACCTGATGCTTGAGCTGGAACGACGAGTTCGAGACATCCAATTTACCACGCAGGATAAGGACACGTATGGCGCCAGACTCTACTATCGAATTACATTCTAGCGAAGAAAAGAGACAATATGGGTGTTCGAGAGTTAAAAGAAAACATTATCAAGTTGTTCGCGCGCTACCCAAGTCGCGTGTTTAAGACCAGGGAGGTTGCGCGCCAGCTGGGCATCACCGACCACGGGGAGCACCAGACGGTGGGGCGTGCGCTGACGGAGTTGCACGGAGACCAGAGGATTCGTCGCGTTCAGGGAAAACGGTATGGGTCGCTCGTTGCGACAGAGCGGCTGGTGGGTCGATTGTCCGTCACAAAACAGGGTGGGTTTGTGAAGGGGAAGGATGTGGAAGTGTACATTCCGCCGCGGTTTCTCGGAACAGCACTCGACAGGGACTTGGTTGGCGTCTCTCTGTTTGCGAAACCGTTATCCTCGAGGAAAGGGGGAAGACGGTCGGAGGAGGGGAAAAAACCCGAAGGAGAGATCATCGAGATCTTAGAGCGTGGACGGAAGGTGATCGTGGGCCGATTGGAGAAAAGCCGGAATTTCTACTTCGTCGTCCCGGACGACTCGCGAATATCGCGGGACATCTATATCCCGAAGCAGTCCCTCCATGGCGCACGCGCTGGGGAAAAGGTTGTCGTGGCTTTTGAGCGGTGGGATTCAGCGCATCTCAATCCCGAAGGCCGCGTGGTCGAAGTGCTCGGCAAGGCAGGAGATGCAAAGGTGGAAGTCATGTCGATCGCCCGAGCGTTTCATCTGCGTCTCGAGTTCCCACACGACGTGTTGAAAGAAACGAAGAAAATTCCCGAAACGGTTCTTGGGGAAGAAAGCCGGCGGCGTCTCGACCTGCGCGACATTGTCTGTTTTACGATTGACCCCGAGGACGCGAAGGATTTTGACGACGCGGTCTCTCTGGAACCGGTCGGAGACGATGAATACCGTCTTGGCGTGCACATCGCGGATGTGAGCTATTACGTACGGGAGGGGAGCCCGCTGGACCAAGAGTCCTTCAGGCGCGGCACCAGCGTGTACCTGGTCGACCAGGTCGTTCCGATGCTGCCGGACAAGCTGTCCACGGACCTGTGCAGCCTGAAGCCGCACGTGGACCGACTCGCCTATTCTGTGTTCATGACGGTGACCGCTCGCGGTGTCGTGAAGGATTATGAGATTCGGGAGAGCATCATCAGGAGCAAGCGTCGATTTACGTACGAAGAAGTGCAGCGGATCCTCGATGGCGGCTCGGGAGAATTTATGGAAGACCTCAAGCGCATGCACGAACTCAGTAAGACCCTGACGAAGAAGAGAATGCGGGAAGGGAGTATCGATTTCGAAACACCTGAGGTTAAGATCCGTTTGGGGGAAGACGGCAAGCCTGTTGAAATTGTCCGGAAAGCACGACTCGCAAGCCATCGACTGGTCGAGGAGTTCATGCTCCTCGCCAATCGTACCGTTGCTCAACAAATTGGCCTGTACCGAAAAGAAGATACAATCCGACCATTCATTTATCGGATCCACGACACTCCGGACTCATCAAAGATGAGGGATCTCGCGAATTTTGTCGCGCAGTTCGGCTATTCCCTCAACGTCAATGGCGGTGTTACTTCCAAAGCACTGCAAAAACTTCTCGTCACCGTACGTGCGACACTGGAAGAAGATGTCATCAACGAGGTCGCGATACGCTCGATGGCAAAGGCTCTTTACTCGGAGACCAACATTGGTCACTACGGACTTGGGTTCAGGTATTACACACATTTCACCTCACCGATCCGCCGCTACCCTGATCTTGTTGTCCATCGTCTTCTCAAAGAGTATGACCGTGGCATGAAGCACCAGCGTCGCGTCG
The DNA here is from genome assembly GCA_036477295.1 of Bacteroidota bacterium. Classification (GTDB taxonomy): domain Bacteria; phylum Bacteroidota; class Ignavibacteria; order UBA10030; family JAZGDE01; genus JAZGDE01. The sequence goes on from JAZGDE010000029.1 coordinate 4,774, forward strand.
AATGGCAGGAGGAGCTGTCGGACATCTGCGACCATTCCTCTGATATGGAACGTATCGCGATGGAAGCTGAGCGCGAGTCGGTGAAGGTGATGCAGGTGGAATATATGAAACGACACCTTGGCGATGTGTTTCACGCTATTGTCTCTGGCGTGACGTATTTTGGCCTGTTTGTCAAAATCCATGAGATCTTGGTGGAGGGTCTCGTGCGTGTTCGGGACATGGACGACGATTTTTATATCTTTGATGAAAAGAACTATTCCCTCATCGGTCGGCACCACGGCCGTCGGTATCGTCTTGGAGACAAAGTTCATGTTCAGCTTGTCTCCATCGATCCAGAAGAACGAGAGATCGATTGCGTCCTGGTTGACGCATGATGTGTTTCATGCCACTTCACGATGGAACTCCACGCGTCGGAAATCGTTACTGTAATGAGAGGGCTTCTAGAGCGGAAACAGATTGTCTCGCGTCAGTTTGATTCTGGAGCGGGTTTTGGTTATGTTTAAATTAATGAACACCGAATGACCACAGGACCGATGAAATCATGCGACCCCATCGTTTGTTGGTGTTGTTCGTCCTGGCCTTAGTTCCAAGCCTTATCTTGGCACAGGGCGTGTACTTCGGGAAGAACAAAGTCCAATACAACAATTTCACCTGGTACTACCTCCAATCGGCCCATTTCGACGTCTACTTCGCGGACGGTGGAGAATATCTGGCTGAATTTACCGCGGAGGCGGCAGAATCTGCGTACGTTTCTATCAGTAAGACCTTCCGGTATCAACTGGCCAACCGCGTGCCGATCGTCGTGTACAACTCTCACAATGAGTTTCAACAGACGAATGTCGTCAGGCCTTTCCTCGAAGAAGGAATCGGTGGGGTCACAGAACTGTTCAAGAACCGGGTCGTCATGCCGTTCGAGGGGGATTACCGGAAGTTTCGGCATGTCATTCACCATGAACTCGTCCATGCAATTATTAACGATATGTTCTACGGTGGTTCACTGCAGTCCATCATCACGAACAACATTACACTGCAACTGCCCCTCTGGTTCAACGAGGGATTAGCGGAGTACGAAGCGTTGCAGTGGGATACCGACTCCGACATGTTTATCCGTGATGCGACGATCCACGAGTATCTTCCTCCTATCAACCGGTTGTCCGGTTACTTCGCATATCGCGGTGGACAATCCGTCTGGTGGTACATCGCGAACAAATATGGAGAGCAAAAAATAGGGGAGATTCTTAGCCGCGTCAAGGCGACTCGAAGCGTAGAGATGGGTTTTCGGAGCGCTCTCGGGATCGGCATTCGAGATTTGTCCGACCGCTGGGTGAAGGAACAGAAGGTGATTTACTGGCCCGACATAGCCAAGCGTGAAGATCCCCCAGACTACGCTCGTCGATTGACAGACCACACGAAGAAAGGAAACTTCTACAACACGAGCCCCGTCATCTCGCCTCAAGGAGATAAGATTGCTTTCATTTCAGACCGAGACGATTATTTCGATGTGTTCATCATGTCGGCGATCGACGGAGCGATTCAAAAGAAGGTTGTCAAAGGGAATCGGACCGCTGATTTTGAGGAGCTGCATCTGCTCACACCAGGAATCACGTGGTCCCCCGACGGCAAGAAGATCGCGCTCGCCGTGAAGAGTGGTTCCCGTGATGCCATTTTTGCCATCGACATCCGGTCCGGCGATCGGGAAAAGTATGAATTCGATCAGCTCAGTGGGATTTTTTCAGTCGATTGGTCGCCGAACGGAGGTCAGCTAGCCTTTGTGGGAATTCGAGGACCACAATCCGATATTTATGTGTTCGATATGAGCACAAAAGCTCTCGTGAACCTCACCGACGATCTCTTCACCGACAGCGATCCCACTTGGTCGTCTGATGGAATGACGATCTATTTCGCTTCCGACCGAGGTCGGTATTTGGACAGATCGGAGGTTCCGTTTGGCTTTAAGATGCACACGTACGATTTCAGCCAGAGAGACATCTACAGTGTGAGCGTGGAGACCCGCCGAATCGAGCGTATTATCAACGCACCGGACAGCGACGAGAGCTCACCAGTGGCAGTTCCGGACGGAAAACACCTCTTCTACATTTCGGACAAGAACGGCATCAATAATATCTATGTCCGGAATCTCGAAGATGAGTCGGTTCGACCGATTACAAACTCGCTCAGTGGTGTCTATCAGCTTTCCGTCTCCAAGGACGGCAACAAATTAGTATTCGCATCGCTGAGCAAGGCTGGTTTCGATATTTTCCTCATGAATACGCCCCTGGAGCAGAGATTGGATCTTGTCGAGCTGGAGCGGACCGAATTTTTCAAGATGAAGCAGAAGTATGAGTTAGAGGCGGAAGAGACGGCCGTTGCGGGACGTCTGGGCAGTGGGAGTTTAGAGAATCGTGCGATGGTCCTTGGTGAGAAAGTGGATACAACGAAGCTGTACGGAGAAAACATTGCCATCGATTTTCGGAGCTACGTGTTCACAGAAGACTTTGGAGACAAAGAGGAGAAGAAGAAAATCGATGAGCCGTCGGCGTTGAAGTCGGTTGCCGTCACGGACAACCTCGATGAGGAAGGAAACTACAAGATCCACAAGTACAAGTTGAATTTTTCCCCCGACATTATTTACGGGAATGCGGGCTTCAGTACCTTTTATGGCGTGACGGGATCGACAATCATGGCATTCAGCGACATGCTCGGCGATCATCAGATTTTCCTGCTGACAAATCTCTTGTTGGACCTGAGAAACAGTGATTACGGTCTTTTTTACACCTACCTCCCAAATCGCATCGATTGGAGCGTTGAGGGTTTTCATAGTGCGCGATTCGTAGTGCTGCGTGAGACCCTTCCTAATGGGGATAGAGGGGATTTTCTTTTCCGATTTCGATTTTACGGTTTCTCCCTCGGGGCCTCCTATCCGATCAACAAGTTCAAGCGAGTTGATCTTGGATTCTCGTGGTTCAACCTTACACGCGAGAACCTTGACATCTCATCGGAACCGACGGACCGCAAGACTACGCTCCTCGCATCGGTCGGCTATGTTTATGATACGATACGCTGGGGTTTCACTTCGCCGAACAACGGTGGGCGATACCGAATTGACGTCTTCGGTACTCCGAAGTTGAGTGAGAACACGCTCGGCTTTGTTAACATAACAGGGGATTTCCGAAAATACTACAAGTTCGGACACAACTATGCATTTGCGGTTCGTTTTTCGGGTGGTGCAAGTTTTGGACCGGATCCCCAGCGGTTTATCGTTGGTGGGGTGGATCAGTGGATCAACAGATCGTTTGAAGGCGGGCGCATCCCGCTCGATAATGCGGGGGATTTTGTCTTCCTGCAGGCAGCGCTGCCGCTCCGGGGCTACAATTACAACGCGCGCATCGGCACGAAATACGCTCTGGCCAACTTTGAGCTCCGATATCCTCTGTTCGGATATCTGCAGGCCGGTCCCCTCCCCCTCTTCTTCCAGAGTTTATCGGGGGTGGCGTTCTTGGACGTCGGCTCGGCATGGACGACCAAGAAAGATTTTAAGGCTTTTGGGCGCAACGCCTCCGGAAATGTCAGGCCCCGCGACCTCCTTATCGGTACTGGATTCGGAGCGCGTGTGTTTTTCCTGATAGGGTTAATACGATTTGATGTAGCCTGGGCTTACAATACCACAGGGTGGTCTTCCCCTCGCTACTACATTTCGCTCGGGACCGACTTCTGAGCTGTTATACGGGTTCCATGAACAAAGAACCCCACCGACTGACAGTCGGTGGGGTTTCTCTTTGCTTCGATTTCTGCCCGTTGGATCCCACACTGCTGAGAATGATAGCTGACGAGAATCAAGACAGTGAGTCGGAGTCCCGAAGGGTCAAATCGGAGGATGAAACCGCTCTTCCTAGCTTATCCAGGATCTCCTCAGAAGGAGAATAAGACCAACGGCACCGAGAGCAAGCCAAAAGAATTTCCGAATCAGCTCTGTGCCGGTTTATTTCTCTTCAGGCGCTTCGAGGTAAACGGCCATCTCATGGAGGGCGAGATCATTTTTGTTGCGCTTAACGTCCAACGATGTACGTCTATTCAACGGATGAAAGCGAACGCTATTCGTTCCATGAACGGCAACGCCATGAATCCTCGATCGCATCTCCGGTGGAGGTATTCCATGGTGCGAAGCTTCTTCTCTCCTGAAGGCGTCTCGTTGCATCTCTTGGAATTTTCTGTATATTGCATGCGTGTTTTCCCTTCCAGGTGGAAAAAGACGAGGATCCCTACAAGCCGCTTTTTTCGTCATTGCCCTGGTTCTCAGCGGGTGTAGTATCCAGCATCTGGCTATTCAATCTCTCACCGACGTCTTCGAGAACAGCTTTGAAGTGTTGAACGAAGAATCCGACCTACTCCTTGCTGAACAGGCCATCGCGTCGAACCTCAAGACTTTAGAAGGCATCTTACGAACTGATCCGGAGAACACGCGTCTGTTATTTTTGCTCACCCAGGCCTACAGCGCCTACGCACTGGGATTCGTTGAGGATACGGATCCCTATCGCGCGCGCGAAATGTACCGACGTGGTAGGGATTATGGTCTTCGTATCCTGGTTCGGAACAGCGCGTTCGGAGACGCGATAAACGGGCCGCTAGAGGATTTCGAACGAATTCTGCAGACACTTGACGAAGAGGATCTCCCCGAGGTTTTCTGGACCGCAATGGGGTGGGGCGGCTTCATTAATTTGAGCAAGGACGACCCTGAGGCCCTCGCGCAGCTGCCGAGGGTAGTCGCGATGATGCGATTCGTCCTCTCGCACAACGAAGACTACTACTATGGCGGGGCACACCTTTTTTTCGGGACCTGGTTCGTGAGTCGGCCAAGGGTGCTCGGTGGCGATCCTGACTCCTCCAAGTATCATTTCGAACGGTGCATCGAAATTGGAGAGGGAAGATTCTTGCTCCCGTACGTCTACTACGCGCGTTATTACGCCGTCCAGGTACAAGATCGGGGTTTGTTTAGAGAGCTTCTTCAAAAGGTTATGGCTGCACCATCTGAAGTGATGCCGGAACAGCGGCTTGTCAACAGCATTTCGAAGCGAAAAGCGGAGATGTATCTAAATGGGATCGATGCGTATTTCTAAGGGTAGCGGAATGACGCGGTTGTTTCTGACGATCTTCTTCGTGTTTCTTCCCCTCGAGGAGGCGATTGTTCAGCAATACATCGTCAAGTTTGCGACACTCGCCCCGGAAGGAAGCACCTGGTTGAAGGTGATGAACGAATATGACCAAGTAGTGCGGAGGGAAAGTGAAGGTCGACTGGGTTTCAAGATCTACGGCAACGGGGTTCAGGGGGATGAAGATGCCGTGTTGCGAAAAATTCGCATCGGACAATTACACAGCGGCGGCTTCACTGGCGTGGGGATGGGTAGGATTGCACCGATCGTCCGTATCCTCGATTCGCCGCTTCTGTTTCGAAACTATGAAGAGATCGACTATCTCCATGAACAGTTTGACGAACAGTTCAGCAATGCATTCCAAGAGAAAGGCTACGTTCTCCTCGGATGGGCTGAGGTAGGGTTTGTTTACCTGTTCACGAACTCGCCCGTCCAGCGGCCAGCAGACCTCCGCGGTGTCAAGATGTGGACCTGGGAGGGCGACCCGATCGCAGAGGCCGCGTTCAAAGCTCTTGGGGTCATACCAATTCCGCTTTCGATCACCGACGTGGTGACCTCGCTCCAGACTGGTCTCATCGACGGAGTGTACGCATCGCCACTCGCTGCCATTGGGTTACAGTGGTTCACGCGCGTCAAGTACATGTTTGATCTACCGCTCGCGAATGCATCCGGCTCTGTCTTAATTTCCGAGAAGATGTTTGATTCCCTGCCGGCGGACCTCCAGGAAATTCTCCTCCGCAACGGTCGGAAGTACATGCGGAAGGTGACGACGCTCAGTCGCCGAGATAACGAACGTGCCCTCGAAACACTGAAGAGGAGCGGGATCAAGATTTTCAAACCTGCCTCACCAAAAGCGCTCGATGAATACCAGCGTATCGGCAGAACCGCTCGACGGTTGCTTGTGGGGAAGCTCTTTACCCAGGAGTTTCTGACGCGCGTCGAGCAAGCGGTCGCTGACTTCCATAAATCCGCCAAGACCGAAGAATGAAATTCCTTAAGGCGATCGATTCAGGCTTTGCCAAAATTGAGTCGGGCGTCGTGGTGCTCTTCCTGTCCGTCATGATCCTGATGGCATTTTTCCAGGTAGTGCTGCGAAACGTTTTTAATACCGGTGTTCTCTGGATCGACCCTTTTCTTCGCCATCTCGTTCTCTGGCTCGGGTTTCTCGGCGCCATGCTAGCCACCCGACAGAATCGCCACATTCGAATCGATGTTCTGACGAGATTCCTTACCCCGAAGCTCAAGCGATTCTCTGCCATCGTCACCCATCTCTTCTCTGCTTTCGTCTGTTATCTTCTTCTCAGCGCCTCGGTTACCTTCGTCCACGGTGAGAAAGAATTTGGTGGAGTGTTGCCCCTTTTTACTGACCTCCCCATCTGGTACGTCCAAGCAATCATCCCGATCGGTTTTGCTGTGATGATGGTCCGTTTTACTCTGAAAGGCGTCGACCAAGTGATTGCTGTGCTGCGTGGTCTTCAGCCGGAAGAGGAAAGGTCGTAATGGAGCTCT
>JAZGDE010000003.1:0-34317 GCA_036477295.1 Bacteroidota bacterium
TCCTCAGGATTCTCGCTGTCGGAAACTCCCGCTTCAACTCTTCCTCAACCCGTTGGGTCCCGAATCCCCTAACTTCGAGAGCTTGCCCTCTGCACCGGGGGCACTGGGCTGGGACTGGTCTGACGGAACCGCAGTAATGACACCGCATCTGCTTGTGGACCAGGTGATACGTGAGAGTGACGTTGCAGTCCGCGCACTGCTCCACGTATCCACAATCGAGACACTCGACGTACGGAGCAAATCCTCTCCGATTCTGCAGTAGGATGGTCCCCTCCTGTTTTCGGAGACGGTCTTCGATTTTTTCCTTCAAGAGTGCGGAGAGAGATCCGATCGTCAATTTCGGTGCTCGCTCTCCCGTCTTTCTCTCGGCCCCCAGAGAAGCACGGTAGGCTTCGTACGCTCGCCTCCGTTCCTCTGTCATGTCCACAATCTCTATGCGGGGGAGCTTTGCTTGGTCTACACGTTCCGGAAGCTCAAGCAGGCTGTATTTTCCACTCCGTGCGTTGTAGTAGGACTCCAGCGATGGTGTTGCTGAACCAAGGATCACTACCGCACCGCAATAACTTGCACGCATGAGCGCAACATCGCGTGCGTGATACCGCGGAACTGCATCGAATTGTTTGTACGAGGCCTCCTGCTCTTCGTCCACCACGATCAAACCAAGATTCCTCAATGGAGCGAAGACAGCCGATCGCGCACCGATGACGATCTTGTACCTTCCACGATGGATCAGTCGCCATGCATCATACCGCTCGCCTTCCGACATCCGGCTGTGCATGACCGCTACGCTCTCGCCAAAATGCAGTTTAAATCGCCGCACAATCTGCGGCGTCAAGGAAATCTCCGGGACCAGCACCATCGCTGTTTTCCGTCTATCCAGTGCCCTGCGGATCGCCTCGACATAGACCTGCGTCTTCCCGCTTCCGGTAACACCGTGCAGCAGATACGCACGGTAGCGCTCCTCTGAGAGTGCCTCGTGAATCGCAGCGAGTGCTTTTTCCTGGTGAGCGTTGAGGACAAACGTCTGGGGCAGCTCAAACTGATCGTACGCCGAAGAGCGCACCACCTCTCGCTCTTCCAGCTTAACGAGTCCCTTTTTCACAAGCGCTGACAACACGGAAAGGTTGGAGCCGGTCAGTTTCAGCACTTCCTGAACACCCATCGACTCGCAGCCCTGCGTGGAAAGGTTGATGAGTTGTTCGAGGAGCTGCGCCTGCTTTTTCGCTTTGGCAGCAAGATGATCCACCTCCTGCTTCCATTGGTCCCGGAGGCCATCAAAGAAGAGCACAACCTTCCGCCGTTTCGGCTTCATCCTCGGCAGAGGGATCTCTTCATCGATCTCGACGACGCCCTCACGGGCCATCTCGTTCAGCAGCGCGTAGATACTCTTTGAACCAAGTTTCTTCTGAAGCCCAGCAATCGTGATTCCTTTCGAACCTCGCAACTGTTCGAGAATCTTCTGTCGCCGCTTCGATCTGTTTTTTGAACTCGTTTCGAGGTCTGCAGCGTCCCCCCCACGCAAGCGGACCGATCGTTTGCTCTCGAGCGCAATCCCTTTCGGGCCAGCCGCCCTCAGGACCTCCCCCCAGGGAGCAAAGTAGTAGTTCGCAACCCAATGCGTGAGCCGGAGAAGCTCTTCGCTCATCGTGGGTTCAGCGTCGATGACGTCTCGAACTGGTTTGAGGCTGGTCAGGGAAGTCGAATCGGCCAGCGTTACGATGTATCCTACGAGGTGTCGCCGGCCGAACGGAACAAGAGCACGGCACCCGACACGCGCTGCTCCGTGCAGGTCCGGAGAGACGATGTAGGTGAACGTCTTATCGACTGGGACCGGGAGTGCGATGTCAGCGTACAACGTTTTCACGATTTCAACCTACCAAAATCGCAGTCAAAAAACCACCCTGACCGGTGAGGGAAAGATGAGAAGACGGGGAGGGATCAAGTAGAGTTACTTTCGAATCTCAGTTTCGATCCTCTGGTATACCTCGATGAGCCGAAGGTTCTTTTCGGCGGCGATGCGCTTGCACTCCTCAAATTCTGCGACCAATTTTTCCTGTCCGTCGACGAGAATCGCTTTGACCTTTACAATCCCGAGGGATGTCCGAACCTCCTTTTGGACGCGGGGCAGCGTCCTTCGCTCAGTCTGCTGAATGCGGACGCCGAGCGTCGTGGTCTGGCTGAAGAAAACCTTGAGCACATCGTCAAGTTTCTTCCGGCTGACCATGGCAGAGAGCAAAATCCCGGGACGTCCTTTCTTCATGACGATCGGCAAGAGGTACGCATCGTGCGCGCCGGTGTTGAGCAGCTGCTCAATGACAAAAGGATAGAATTCAGGATTCATGTCGTCGATGTTCGTCTCGACGATCACGACTTCGTCCTCTTGATACGCATGATGCAACTCCCCGATCAGAACACGCAGGAGGTTTGGGACTGCTTCGATTTCTCTCTCCCCAGCGCCATACCCGGCGAGATGGATTTGGAGACGTTCGAGGGTGAGCATGCCGTGTGAGAGAGCCTTGATGATGCCGGCTCCCGTGGGAGTCGTAAGCTCGAACGGAATCTCCGTCAAGACGACCGGGTACCCAGTCAGGATTTCGACCGTCGCCGGCGACGGCAGCGGAAGCTTCCCGTGTGCCGCCTTCACGTATCCTCCACTTCCAAGCCGAACCGCAGAAGAATACACTGCTTCGATCCCGAAATGTTCGAGGCAGATCACGGTTCCGACGATATCGGCGATCGAATCGAAGGCGCCGATTTCATGAAAGTGAACCTGCTCAACCGGCACATTGTGAATTTTTGCCTCCGCCTGGCCAATCACGCAAAATATTTTCTTCGATTGCTCTTTCACTCGCTGGGAAAGGTCGCTCGAATCGATCAACTCCTCGATGTCGTGGAGATGGCGATGATAGGTTGGCTCTCCGGAAACAGTGACATCGACTTTCGTGGCGGTCAGACCGCTGCGCGTCAGATGCCGGGCGCTCACCTCCAGACCGCGAAGATTGAGTTTTCCCAGCTCCGCCCCAAGTTGGTCGATGCGCAGGCCGGCATCGACGAACGCGCCGAGCGTCATGTCACCACTAATTCCGGAGAAGACATCGAAGTAGACGACCTTCATGACGGTCAAAAGTAAACAAATATTCGCTCAAAGTTCAACTGGCTGAGGACAGGTACGGCTCCAGATGACGGAGGATTCTTTCTGTGCCGCCGAGGTTGTCCTTCACCAATTGCAGTGCACGCTTCCCAACCTCTTTGCGTTTCTTCTCGTGCTCAAGGAGAGATCGCAAACGCCGGAAGAGATCTCGCTGGTTCTCAACCGCAATACCTCCTCCCCGCTCGACGAGAAGGATCGCTTCACGCGAGTTGGTATGCTTCGGTCCAAACAGCACCGGAATTCCGAAGACCGCTGGCTCGAGCACGTTGTGGACTCCCTGATGGAACCCGCCGCCAACAATTGCCACGTCCGCATAGGCATAGAGAGAGAGAAGAACACCGACGCTGTCCACCAGGATCGCTTTTTCACCGTCGTAATTGTTGAGGTTGGAGAAGCGGATCACCGTAGTCTGCCCGTTCAGTACCGCCTCGACACGATCGAGGTTCTCCAGCGTCGGTTCATGGGGAACAAGAACAGTGAGGAGATTCTTTTCTTCCTTCTGCAACTTGAACACAACAGGGAGAATCACCTCCTCATCGTGCTCCCAACTGCTGCCGATCACCAGGATTCGCTTGCGGCGAACCACAGCGTCCGGAATAACATGGTATTCCTTTGCCTCCTGACTCCGCGTCCACACCTGGTCGTACCGGGTGTCCCCGATGACTTCCACCTGGGGATGGTCGAGTCGAAACAGGCGGACGAATCGCTCGTGATCGCTCGACGAAACCGTGAAGATTCCGTCCATCATCGAGTAGAGTGTGCGGTGAAGGCCGCGAACGAGCGGAAACCGCTGCGTGGAGTCTTCGCTCAACGTCACATTGGCAATAAAAATCGGAACGCGTTTCGCCTTGAGCTGCCAGATGTGATTCGGCCAGAGGTCATAGCGCACGACGATGGCCAGGTCGGGACGGATGAGGTCGATAAATCGCCGGGCATTGGCTGGAGAATCAAACGGCAGATAGGTGATCACGCTCGCCAACTTGTAGCTCTTCGAGTGCTCGTACCCGGAAGGGGAGAAGAAACTGACGATGATCTCGATCGGGGGAAACCGTTTCCTACATGCTGCGATGATTGGCTTCGCGCTTTCGAATTCTCCCAATGATGATGCATGAAACCAGATACGCTTGTGTCCAGGAGGAAGTTTTTCTACACTATTTGCAAGGTTGGCAAATAAGAGCTTTCTTCCGTCGATCCCCCGCCGAACTTTTTCGTTAAAAAGCGACACCAGGTGAACGAGGAGCCAGAACGAAGGGAGCACGAAGACATTGTAGAGGAAGAACCAGACCATCAGACAGTAGTGTTGGAGTGCTTTACGCCAGAAGCGTTTCGAGAGCGCGAGAAACGTCGCTGGCGGAGATTTCCTGCATACAGCGAAAGTGAGCCTCCGGGCATTTCGGAAGCCCGATGTGCGTGCACGGTCGACAGTAAAGTCCTTTCCGCTCCACGACGACGCTCTTTGTCCCGTACGGAAAGAATCCAAACTCCTCGACAGTCGAGCCGAAAATCGCAACCACTGGCCTTTTCCTCGCTGCGGCGATGTGCATCAATCCCGTGTCGTTCGTTACCACGGCGGAGCAGTAATCCATCGCCGCGGCGGTTTCTAGCACACTGCAGCGACCTGCGAGACTCGCAGTCTGCCTGCCTGCGGCCCGCTCGCCACCGCGGTTCGGGCGGGTCTGGAGGGCCACGGGGCTCGTCCGCACCGATGCTTGGATCGACGCAGCAATCTCCGAGCAGTACGCTTCGTCTTCTTTGCCGCCAAACACCACGATCCGAGCACCCTGCCGATCAACGAGAAGCCGCCCGAGTTCTACGTACCGTTCTTTTGGCCACATCTTTGTCGCGTGCTTTGCTGCAGGACAGAATGCGATGACGAGCTTTGAATCAGCAAAACCATGCTCGTTCATTTTGATCCAGACGTCGCGCATGACGGACTCCGGAACGAACAGCTCAAGGCCCTCGCCGTCGTTTCTGACGCCGAACTCCGCGAGAGGTTCAAGATATCGGTCCGCTAGCGACAAAACGCCAGTAGAGAACTTCCTCTTGAATCGAACGAGTTTCCAGCGGTCAAATTTCCGCTTGTCAACCTTCAAGACTTGGTTTGCACCGCAGAACGATCGAAGGTAAACACTCCGGAAGTTGCCGTGGAGGTCCATGACCAGGTCGTACTGTTCGCTACGAATTCTGCGTCTCACCTCGGTGAGGCCTCGAAGACCAGCGGTTGGGTCAACTTCAATAATTCTGGAAAGATAGGGGTTGAAGCGGACAAGCTCTGCGTACTGGGGTTTGACCACAAAATCCACTTGCAATTCCGGAAACGTTTTTCGAAGATTGCGGATAAGGGGAGTCGAGAGCACAATGTCGCCAATGGAACTCAGCCGAAGGATAAGTATTTTCTTTGGTACAGAGTGCATACACTGCGGGCAATAGTACCACTTTTTGGAACGAAAGGCAACTTCTTCCGCTGACTTGATTTTCTCAAAGAAAATTTGGATACTAATCAACGCTCAACTCTGAGCAGCGTCCGTATCGTGATGAAGAGAATGTAGAGAAGCATGAAGCGAGCATCCACTGTCGGTGAACTACGCCGGAGCGGCTATCGCGTCCTCTCGGTAAAAGGTGAGATGCGGAAGAATCTCATCGAGAACATGAGGAACGGGAAAAAGCTCTTTCCAGGAATCATCGGTTATGAAAGAACCGTTATCCCTGCGATTATTAATGCCATCTTGGCGAAGCACGACATCATTCTTCTCGGACTCCGCGGACAGGCGAAATCACGAATTCTCCGGATGCTGCCGAACTTTCTCGACGAATGGATTCCGATCATCAAAGGGAGTGAGATCAACGATAACCCGTTCCATCCGGTAAGCAAACATGCGGTTGATCTCTTAGCGGAATGTGGAGATGCTACGGAGATCGAGTGGATTCCACGCGAAGCTCGATACGGTGAGAAACTCGCGACACCCGACGTGACCATCGCTGACCTGATCGGCGATATCGATCCTATCAAAGCGGCCTCACAACGACTCCACTATTCTCACGAGGGGGCGATCCATTTTGGGATCATCCCCCGAACGAACCGGGGTATTTTTGCCATCAACGAGCTGCCGGATTTGCAGCCCCGGATCCAGGTCAGTCTTTTTAATATTATGGAAGAAAAAGATATTCAAATCCGCGGGTTCAACATACGCATCCCGCTGGACATCATGATCGTGTTCACCGCAAATCCGGAGGATTATACCAACCGCGGGAACATCGTCACGCCGTTGAAGGACCGAATCGATTCGCAGATTCTCACCCACTACCCGAGAACGATGGAAGACGCGATCAAGATCACTGCGCAGGAGGCGTGTATTAATCGCGACGGTCTTGAGGTGCGCATACCACACTACTTTACGGAGATCGTCGAGCAGGTCGCCTTCGAGGCGCGCAAAAGCGAATTCGTTGACCAGAAGTCGGGCGTCAGCGCTCGACTAAGCATCGCGTCGATGGAAATCCTCGTCAGCAACGCGGAGCAGCGAACGATCCTCACCGGCGAAAAATACGTAACTCCACGGATTTGTGATCTCGTCGGAACGCTCCCGGGCATAACGGGCAAAATCGAACTCGTGTTTGAAGGAGAACAGGAGGGTTCCGTCAAAGTGAGCAGGGCCTTGATCGGTAAGGCAGTGCGCGAGGTTTTCAAGAAGTACTTCCCGGACCCACTCCAGAAACGGGTACGAGACTATCAGGAAAGTCGGCCGGAACCCCCGGACCCGGAGTACGGCAAGATTCTCACCTGGTTCGAAGCCGGCAACAAGATCGAGGTTTCAGACCAGATGAACGCCGATCGGTACTTTCGCGAGCTGGATAAGGTGAAGGGTTTACGTGAACTCACGAAAAAACACATGAAAATCCCGGAAGAGAACAAGGAGGAGTTCGCCTCCGCGATGGAGTTTGTGCTCGATGGTCTCCATCAAAACTCGAAAATCGCGAAGGATGAGGTCAACCAGGCGACTGCATATAAAGACCTAGTCAGCAGCATTTTTCTGCAGAAAGGGAAATCAGGTCCTGAGGAAGACTATTAACGATTGAAGGTTCTCGCCGACCGTGTCCAGGTGCCTCCCAACTCTGGCCCTTGCATGATGAAATCAATGAATGCACCGTGACATGATATCCCGCTACAGCAAATGGACTCCGGAGTCAATGACCGATGAGCAGCGGCTGCAAGGGCTGATGTCGATGTTCAGCTATCTGTTGCTCCAAAACAGCGGTGACGTCGAGGAAGCGCTCGAATGGCTCAAGCAGCTTGCACAGGAGTACGGCCTGTTCGATGAGAACATGACGATGGAAGATTTCATCAACAAGCTCAAGGAAATGGGCATCATCGAGGACGCGAAAGACATGATCGTTTTGACGACGAAAGGCGTCCAGCGCATCCGTCAGGACGCGTTGAATGAGATCTTCACGTCGTTGAAAAAAGGTTCTGTCGGACTGCACGATTCACCCCACACCGGAATGGGGATCGACCGACTGTCGGAGACTCGGAAATTCTGTTTCGGCGACAATCCCGCCGACATCGACCTCACGAACGCAGTCAAGAATGCGCTCATTCGAGACGGCATTGACGAATTTCAACTTCGCGAGGAAGACCTTGAGGTGTATGAAACGGAACTCCAGACGAGCGTCGCCACAGTGCTCATGCTGGACATCAGCCACAGCATGATCCTCTACGGAGAGGACCGCATCACGCCAGCGAAGCAGGTGGCACTCGCGCTCGCTGAACTCGTCCACACGAAATTTCCGAAAGATTATCTCTGTCTCGTCGTCTTCGGCGACGACGCAAAGGTGGTCAGTTTATCGGAGCTCCCGTTCCTCGACGTCGGACCGTACCACACGAACACGAAGGCGGGTTTGCAAATGGCTCGAAGGCTCCTACGCCGTCACGGAAATGCCAACAAGCAAGTTTTCATGGTGACGGATGGGAAACCGTCCGCGATCTTCGATGAGAACGGTCGATTGTACAAGAATTCCTTCGGACTCGACCCGCGCATCGTGAACAAAACGCTCGATGAAGCGGTCCAATGTCGACGGGAAAAAATTGTCATCAGCACTTTCATGGTCGCCCGCGATCCGTATCTCGTGAACTTCGTCGAGGAACTCACGAAAGCGAACCGTGGTCGTGCGTACTACTCCACCCTCAGCAACCTCGGTGAATACCTCTTCGTCGACTACATCCGAAACCGACGCAAGCGCCTCTCGTAAGCCTCACCGTTGCTTGAAATTCACCTAAAATATGTGCATAATGTGGGTTGTTACTACGCAAGCATCGCAGCGCTGTTCTGCAACAACCCTCGGCATGTTCGAGCAACGATCAGGGCAACAGTCCGTTGAGGCCGAAGCAAACCCTCGAAGCAGAACACTGCGGACTTTTTGCACCAGACGAGTGAATGAAAAAAACAGGACGTGACGATTCCGCACCCATCGGACGAAGCGTGATCATAGCACGATGCTGTTAGTCATCCCATCGATGGACATTCGGGATCAGAAGTGCTTCCGCTCGATTCAAGGACTCCCGGGATCCGAGGCAGTGTACTCGGACGATCCAGTCGAGACTGCGAAATTGTGGCGGCGGGAGAATAGCAAGTGTCTCCATGTGGTCGACCTCGACGGGGCAAAGCAAGGACAACTGAAGAACATCGAGACGATACGTCAGATTGTTCAGTCGGTGGATATTCCGATTCAACTTGGTGGCCGACTCTCGAGCTCTGAGGACATCACGATGGCCCTCGTCGAACTCGGAGTATATCGCGTCGTCTTGAGCGGGGAAGCAGAAGTAAGCCTGATTCGGCGATTGATCGACGAGCACGGTCCTCCGAAGATCGTCGTCAGCATCGAAGCAAAGGACGGAATCGTTCGGGCCCGGGGACGGAACAAAGGCGCTCATCTCACGGCGAGCTCATTGGCACTGAAGATGAAAGAAATCGGTGTGAGCCGTATCGTTTACACGGACGTCATGAATGGTGACGCCCTCAACGGACCAAACTTTGAGGCGATCAGACTCTTCGCGGAGAAGACCGGCCTGCGCATCACCGCCGCCGGTGGAGTTCGCGGCCTGGAAGATCTCCTGAAACTGCAGGAGCTCGAGCCGTTCGGTGTCGACTCTGTGATCATCGGACGGGCTCTCTATGAGAACCGATTCTCCTGCCAGGGCCTTTGGCGCACGGTGGAAGCAGAAGAGAGCAAAGCACCGAGAAGGTAACACGCCGGCGAACTACACTTTCCCCCGTCCCGACGTGTGTTGGAATTACCAGACAATCGTGGTCCGGAGAAGGTTGACCCAGTATCGAAGATGAGTTACACTTCGCTCAGTTGACCCGAAAAATCTACAACGACTCACATGAATTCACCAGACCGGGAAGCCTCCTCCATGGCCAAGGTTGCCATACGCTGGGGAAGCAAGAGTGACAAAGAAGTGATGAGACGTTGTGCGAAGCGCCTGGAACATTTCGGGATCTCCTATGATATGAAGGTGCTCTCCGCTCACCGTCAGCCAGAAGAGAGAGCAAAATTTGCAAAAAAAACGGCCGAGAATGGTTACGAAATCATCATCGCTGCTGCCGGAATGGCTGGTCACCTCCCCAGAGTGATCGCTGCGCAGACGACCCTGCCGGTCATCGGCGTCCTGCTCAGCGCGTCGGAGTTGAAGGGCCTCGACTCGCTTTTCTCGATCGTCCAGATGCCCACCGGAATTCCTGTCGCCACTGTCGCGATCGGGAGCGCCGGTGCCGAAAATGCAGGTGTGCTTGCTGGGCAGATCCTTGCGCTGGAGGATGAGAAGATCAAACGCAAGCTGAGCGATTTCAAGAAGCGTGGGGCAAAGATTTAGATGAATATCCTGGTGATCGGACATCCCTGCTTTGACGTGATTCAACACCCGAACGGCGAAGAGACAGAGAGCTACGGAGGAATTTACTACTCGGTGGCAACGCTGGCAAATCTCGCAGACGAGCATACGAGTATTCTTCCCGTTTTTCCGATCGGGGAAAACGAATACGATCGGTATATCAAAGAACTGTCAAGATATCCTGCCGTTGATACCTCGGGAATCTATCCCCACAAGGGTCCGTCCAACAAGGTTTGCCTCGTCTACGCTGATACAAACACGCGGGTCGAGTGTTCGAAGAACATTTTTCCGCCCATCCCTTTCCCGACGGTTCAACGCTTCCTCAGTCGGGCTGATGGCATTCTTGTCAATATGATATCTGGCTTTGACCTCGAGCTGGAAACCCTCGACTACATTCGCATGGCAGTCCGCGATCGCCATGTGCCGATTCATCTGGACGTCCACAGCCTTACCTTAGGGATCGACCAGGAGCACAGACGCTCCCGTCGACCGCTTCCAGTGTGGCGACGCTGGTGTTTCATGATCGAGACGGTCCAGATGAACGAGGAAGAAGCAGCCGGACTGACCCCGGATCATCTCGACGAGCGCAACCTGGCTCTGCAACTTCTTGCCCTGGGTGGGCGTGGTTTCATCATCACGCGCGCCGAACGGGGGGCAACCGTGTACGGTCAAGAGCACAAGCACGTTAAGCGTCACGACCTCCCACCGGCGTCCGCGTCGAAAGTCGTTGACCCGACGGGAAGCGGGGATGTCTTCGGCGCGGCGTTCAGCTGCCGGTACTTTCAAACCCGGGACGTTCTTGGAGCAGCTGCCTTCGCGAACGAAGTCGCAGGCTTGAGCATCGAGTTTGCAGGCCCTGGAGGACTCGATGAGATCCGACAACGGTACGGGATGAACCAACGAGTGAGCGACGCGACGGCGTAAACAGATTGAGGAAACGAGTCTTGGCCGAGTTGCGGGTGGGTAAGTCGTCAGGATACCAAAGGAAGCAACAGACGGGAACGTCAAATTGATCGAGCCGCTGCGAGAATTCGGTGGCAGGGCCATCTCCTGAAGGGACTTCTTCGGAGCCTCCGGGAATTGCGCACAGAATCAATCGAAAGAAAGCTTCTTATGAGGCGAATTTTAATCACGGGTGCCAACGGATTGCTCGGACAGAAGCTCGCTGAGCTCTTTGCACGCGAGATGGCATACGAGCTTCTTCTCACCTCCAAGGATCCAGACTCGGTGTTCCTCAATGAACAGATCGATTATACACCGCTCGACATCACCGCCAAGCGTAAGGTGCGGGACCTCCTGCTCTCGTTCCGTCCGGAATGGATTATCAACGGGGCAGCGCTCACCGGAGTCGACGCCTGCGAGACTCAGCGGGACCTGAGCTGGCGAGTCAACGTGACGGGTGTTGAAAACCTCATCGACGCAGCGAAGAGAGTCGGAGCGAAGATCATCCAGCTCTCCTCCGACTACGTGTTCGACGGGCGAAACGGACCGTACGATGAAAACGCCCGTCCGAATCCACTGAACTACTACGGGAAGACCAAGCTCGCAGGTGAGAATGCGCTTCGCATCAGCAAACTCCCGTACGTCATCGTCCGGACGATGGTCCTCTACGGCACAGGACGCCAGGTCAAACAGAATTTTGCGCTCTGGTTGTTGGAACGCCTGCGAGAGAAAAAGCCGGTCACGGTCGCTGAGGACCAGATCGGTAGCCCGACGCTCGTCGATGACCTTGCGTACGGGATCGCCAAGGTCATTGAGAGGGATAAAGAAGGAACCTACCACATCTCCGGTCCCGACCTCATCAGTCGATACGATTTCGCGGTGAAACTCGCCAACGTGTTTGGACTGGAGTCATCTTGGGTAGAAGCGGTGAAAACAGATCGGCTGAATCAGCCCGCGGTGAGGCCGCTTAAGTCCGGGTTTATTACTTTGAAGACTCAGTCGGAGCTCGGTCTCCGAACGATGAACGCCGAACAGGGTCTGCAGACGCTCAAGAGTCAGATGAATCACCTGCAGCGAAAGTTCGCGATCCACCGATAGGCCTCGACCGCAATCTGATCACGCCTTTGAAGAGGGATACAGCAACAGTTTCATGCTTGAGCTAAAATTCGTTCGTGAACATCCGGACCTCGTCAAGCAAGGGATTCAATCCAAGGGTGAATCGGACAAGGTCGATGAGCTCCTCATCCTTGATGAAAAACGGCGAAAGCTGATACAACACAGCGAAGGCTTGAAAGCGAAGCGGAATGCGGTCTCCGAAGAGATCGCGAGAATGAAAAAGTCCGGAAGTGATGCAAGCAAGCCCATCGCCGAGATGAACGCAGTGAAGGAGGAGATCAAATCTCTCGATGACAAGCTGGATGCCATCGAACAGGACGTCAACCGGATTCTCCTCACGATTCCCAACGTTCCCCATCCTTCGGTTCCTCTCGGAAGAGATCCCGCGGACAACCAAGAGGTGTTTCGCTGGCGGGAAGAGCTCGAGGTGGACTTTACGTTGAAGGCTCACTGGGAACTTGGAGAGAAGCTCGGTATCATCGACTTCCCGCGGGGGGCTAAGGTAACCGGCACGGGATTCCCGTTCTTCGTCGGCAAAGGAGCACGCCTTGAACGGGCCCTGATCAATTTTTTCCTCGATCGTGCGGCCGAGCATGGCTACCGAGAAATAATGCCACCCATTCTGGTGAATGAGGGGAGCGCGTCAGGCACGGGCCAACTTCCGGACAAAGAAGACCTAATGTATGTCCTTGAACGCGACAACCTGTACCTGATACCGACTGCAGAAGTGCCGGTTACCAGCTTTCATCGCGATGAGATGCTCGAGGAACAAGAATTGCCACTGCAGTATGCGGCATACACACCCTGTTTTCGCCGCGAGGCAGGGTCGTACGGCAAGGACGTTCGCGGTCTGAATCGCGTCCACCAGTTCGACAAGGTGGAGCTTGTCAAGTTCGTCCATCCTTCCACTTCGTACGATGAACTGGAGAAGCTGCGACAGGATGCGGAGCGGTTGCTCCAGTTGCTCGGTCTGTCGTACCGCGTCGTCTTGATGTGCACAGGAGACCTGGGGTTTACACAGTCGAAGAAATACGACTTGGAAGTCTTTGCCCCGGGTCAGCAAAAGTGGCTGGAGGTCTCCTCCTGCAGTAACTTCGAAGCCTTCCAGGCTCGCCGAATGAACGTCCGGTTCAAGCCGACGGGCAGAGGAAAACCGGAGTACGTCCATACCTTGAATGGCTCTGCGCTTGCGCTGCCTCGGGTCGTCGCCGCGCTCATCGAGCAGTACCAGACGCCGGAGGGGAAAGTGATCATTCCCAAAGTACTCCATCGGTACACTGGGTTTGAACTTATTGGATAGCGAAATCGATCAGCTATGCTTCCCATCGTTTCGCCGTACGTGGATTTTCTTGATTACGCACAGGGTGTACTGCTTGATGAGGTCTCCGAACTTTCTGAAGAGCAACTGCGATGGAGGACTGATCCGAGCTCCCTCTCCATCAAAGAGATTCTTTTTTTTCTCAGCGATCTGGAGGAGATGTATCTCAACCATTACAGCTCAACACTGATGGAAGATAAACCTTCGATCGCATTTCTGGATGACCAGGGTACCTCGCGGGAGAAGAATTATGTGGACCAAGACATCGCATTGGCGATGCATCGGCTTGAGGAACTGCGGGGAGAGAATCTTTCCCTTCTGCGCACCGTGAGAGGGCGTGATTGGGTGCGCGTTGCACTGTTCACTGGAAAGGTGTACCCGCTGAATAGGCAGCCAGAACCGGGCACGGTGACACTTGCAACGCTCTGTGAGTGGCACGCGAAACAGATGAAGAAATACCTTGAACAAATACATCGAATCAAGACTTGCATTATCGAGCAGATCTGACATGGATTACGGCGTCTCTGAATCACCTTGACGTTCGCCTTACCATGGGCAAACAGGGCACGTGACCTTCGCCGAAGAGTATATGCAGCCACTGTTGTGCAAGATATTCAAAATCTGAAATCTCGTGAAGCATCTCCTCCGACTGATACCGTACCTACGGCGCTACAGACGCATACTGCTCTATGGATTCCTCGCGATCCTCGGAAGCAACGTCTTCGCGGTGTTCGCGCCGCTGTTCATCGGCCAAGCAATTGACTCGACTCTGAGAAGCACCTCCGCTGTGACCCTGCTCCAGTATGCACTCCTCGTCGTGGGCACGATCACCGTGAGTGCATTCTTCACCTTCCTCACCCGCCAGACCATCATCGTCGTATCGCGCCATATTGAATACGACCTGCGGAACGATTTCCTCAGACACCTCCAGCGGCTTCACCTCACCTATTTCCAGAATACTCCAACCGGCGACTTGATGGCGCATGCCACGAACGACGTCAACGCCGTCCGCAACGTGCTCGGACCCGGTATTATGTATTCAGCGGACACGTTCGTCGAGTTTGTTATCATCATCTCGATCATGTTGATCATCAACACCGAGTTGACACTGCTCGCCCTCATCCCCTTTCCGTTCGTCTCGTACTCGGTGTATCGACTCGGCAAGGTCATTCATCATCAATTTGAGAAGGTCCAGAGTCATTACTCGGACCTCACGACGAGAGTGCAGGAAAACCTTTCCGGAATCCGCGTCATCAAAGCGTACGTGCGCGGGGCGTATGAGATTACGAGGTTTCGGAACCTCAGCTGGGAGTACCTCCGAAAGAACATGTCGCTGGCCAAGGTGCAAGCACTCGTCTGGCCGCTTATGTTCATGCTCACGGGGCTTTCCCTGATCATTGTAATCTGGGTTGGAGGACTCAAGGTCATAGAAGGCACGATGACGCTGGGCTCCGTCACGCAATTTGTGATCTATCTCGGAATGCTCATCTGGCCGATGATCGCCTTTGGCTGGGTCATTAATATTTTCCAACGGGGATCGGCTTCCATGGGGCGGCTTGCGAAGATCCTCGACACCGAACCCGAAATTCGGGACACACCGATCACCAATCAGTCCATAAACGACATCCAGGGCAAGATCGAATTTCGGAACGTCACGTTCTATCACAAGAACGCCGCGCAACCAGCGTTGAAGAATATCAACCTCACGATCGAGAGGGGAATGACGATCGCGATCGTCGGCTACACCGGCTGTGGGAAAACGACACTCATCAACCTCATCCCGCGGCTCTACGACACGACGGAGGGCCAGGTGCTCATCGATGACCTCGACATTCGACTGATTCCTCTCGAGGTCCTCCGTTCGAACATCGGATACGTACCGCAGGAGACATTCTTGTTCTCCGATACGATCAAGGAGAACATCGCATTCGGCCGCGAGGATCACGAACCCATGGAGCGAATCGTGGAGGCTGCGCAGATCTCTCAGATTGCAAACGATATCGAGGACTTTCCAAAGAAATACGACACGATGATCGGGGAACGGGGTATCATGCTGTCCGGTGGTCAAAAACAGCGCACCAGCATCGCCCGTGCTCTCGCACGTCAGCCGAGAGTTTTGATCCTCGATGACGCGCTCTCTGCCGTCGATACCTACACAGAGGAGGAAATCCTGAAACGGCTCGGGACCGTCATGGCGGAGCGAACGAGCATCATCATCAGCCATCGAATTTCGACCGTGAAAGATGCCGACCTCATCGTGGTTCTGGACAACGGACAGATTGTCGAGCGGGGCAACCACAACGAACTTGTTGCCTTCCAAGGCATCTACGCCGATCTGTACAATAAACAACTGCTGGAAGAAGAGCTGGAACAATTCTAAGGACTCTGCGAGATGAAGCGGGTGATTGCTTTTTTCGAGACGACACCACGCGAGGAACGATTCCTGAAATCCCAGTTGGGGAGAGATTTCCATCTCACCTTCGTCCGCGACACCGTCTCCACCCGAGACCCGGACAGCGCACGGGATGCACATATTCTCTCGGTTTTTATCTATTCAAAGGTAACGAAGGAAGTCCTGAAAAAACTCCGCCGACTGCAGTTCATCAATACGAGGAGTACCGGATTCAACCACATTGGCATCCAAGCAGCGCGAGCACGGAAGATCCTGGTTTCGAACGTCCCGTACTACGGCGAGAACACCGTGGCAGAACATACGTTTGGCCTGATCCTCTCGCTCTCACGCAAAATCCACAAAGCCTACGTTCGCACCGTGAAGAGCAACTTCTCCGCCGAAGGGCTTCAGGGTTTCGACTTGAAAGGGAAAACGCTCGGCGTCATCGGTGCGGGCAGCATCGGGCTCCACGTCATCAAGATGGCGAAGGGTTTCGGAATGAGGGTGATCGCATACGACGTCAAGCAGAACCACTTTCTTGCGGAGACGCTCGATTTTCAGTACGTCTCGTTCAAGGATTTGCTGAAAGGGTCCGACATCATCACACTCCACTGCCCTTACAACGAGAACACCCATCATCTCATCAATATGAAGAACATCCACCTGGTAAAGAAAGGGACGCTTTTCATCAACACCGCACGAGGCGGCCTCATAGAAACGAAGGCGCTCCATTACGCTCTGGACAAGGACATCTTTGACGGAGCGGGACTGGATGTATTCGAAGGAGAAGAACTCGTGAAGGAAGAGAACCAGATGCTGAGCAAGAACGTCTCGGTAGAAAAATTACAAGCGATGCTGCAGCGTAATATTTTGCTACAACGAGAAAACGTCATCATCACGCCGCACATTGCTTTCGACAGCATCGAAGCAGTGGAACGGATTCTTCAGACGACATGTGACAACATCCTGAATTTTGTGAACGGAACACCAACGAACGTCGTGAGTTAACAGGAGATGCAGACTTTTCACGAAGAGGAAATTCTCGGCAAGGCTTACGACAGTCGCTTAATGAAACGACTGTTGAAGTACCTCAGGCCGTACCGGAAGCACATCATCGGGGCGATCCTGCTTAACGTCGCCATCGCTGCGCTGGGACCGCTCCGTCCGTACCTGATCAAAGTTGCAATCGACGACCACATCGTGAAAGGAGACACGGACGGACTCATCGGAGTGGTCGTCCTGCTCTTCGCGACCGTCCTCATTCAGGGCGCCATCCAGTATGCGATGGCCTATTTCACTCAGTGGATTGGTCAGCGGACGATCTTCGACCTCCGGATGAAGATCTTTGAGCACCTTCAGAGGCTGTCGCTTCGGTTTTTCGACCAGAATCCGATCGGTCGGCTGATCACGCGCGTCACGAACGACGTCGAGGTGCTGAACGAGTTGTTCTCCTCCGGCATCGTGATGGTGTTCAGCGATCTGTTCATCATCGTGTGGATTCTTGTGTTCATGTTCTGGATGAACTGGGCGCTGGCCTTGGTCACGCTCAGCGTCATTCCGTTCCTGGTTTGGGGAACGTTCGTGTTTCGGAAGAGGGCACGTGAAGCATATCGGCAGGTGCGCATCCAGGTCGCGCGCATGAACACATTCATGCAGGAGCACATCACGGGTATGAATGTCGTGCAGATCTTTAACCGTGAAGAGAAAACGTTCGAGAAATTCGACAGCATCAACGCCGCGCATCGCAATGCCTACATCCGGTCGATCTTTTACTATGCGATGTTCTATCCAGCAGTGGAACTGGTGAGCGCCGTTGCGATCGGGTTGATCATCTGGTACGGCGGCGGAGAAGTCCTTGAGGGAGTGTTAACGGTGGGCGTTTTGATTTCCTTCATCCAGTACACGGAAATGTTCTTCCGTCCGATCCGTGACCTCTCGGAGAAGTACAACATCATGCAGACAGCGATGGCCTCTTCGGAGCGTATCTTCAAGCTCCTCGACGACCGGACGTTCGTTCCGAACCCTCCGAATCCCGTTGTTCTCCCCACAGTGCGCGGTGAGATCGAATTCCGGGACGTGTGGTTTGCCTACCGTGATGAGGAATGGGTTTTGAAGAACATCAGCTTGAAGATCAACGCGGGAGAGACAGTCGCGTTCGTCGGACACACCGGCGCCGGGAAGACGACGATTATCAACCTCCTCAGCCGTTTCTACGAGGTCCAGAGGGGTCGGATTCTCGTGGACGGCGTGGACATCCAGACGATGAACAAGCACGATCTCCGGAAGCACATCGCCGTGGTGCTCCAGGATGTTTTCCTGTTCTCCGGCGATATCAAAGGAAACGTCAACCTTGGCGACGATCGGGTCAACATCGAGAAAGTGAAGGAAGCCACGCGGCTCGTCGGTGCCCATCGGTTCATCGAGCGACTTCCACGACAGTATGACGAAGAGGTGAAAGAACGAGGGGCAACACTTTCCGTGGGACAGAAGCAGCTCCTTGCGTTTGCGCGAGCCCTGGCCTACGACCCGAGAATTCTCGTCCTCGATGAAGCGACATCGAGCGTTGACACGGAGACCGAGATTCTCATTCAGAACGCCATCAAGACGTTGCTCGAAGGTCGCACCTCGATCGTCATCGCACACCGACTCTCAACCATTCAGAACGCCGACAAGATTATCGTCCTGCACAAGGGCAAAATTCGTGAGGTCGGAACGCATCAGCAGCTCCTCGCACTTGCGGGAATCTACTACAAACTCTACCAGCTGCAGTACAAGAATCAGGAAATCAAACAACCGAAACTGGCCGTTCAGGCTGTCGGAGTCGACAACAACCGTTGAGCCGCCGCTTGAGCTTTTCTCCAGCATTTTCTACATTTGGGGAAGTAGTCTGCATGCCAGCATCCTACTGTGAGGAGGCACATCCATGCCAATTACCACCGCAACCGCCAGCACCCCGAAATTCATGACGTTGGAGCGCCACATTTCCGAGGGGGAACACCGGTACCCGCAGGCTACGGGGGCGTTCACTGGACTGCTTCACGATCATTCTCTGGCCGCGAAGCTTGTGTGGAGAGAAGTGACGAAGGCCGGACTCGCTAATATCCTCGGGGACACCGACCGACAGAACGTCAGTGGTGATGTCGTGAGAAAACTGGACGAATTCGCCGATGAAACAATCTACAAAGCGATGGACCATGGCGGACATCTCTGCGTCATGGCATCGGAAGAGAATGAAGATGTCCTTCACATCCCCGATCACTATCCCAAGGGTAAATACGTCCTGCTCTACGACCCCCTCGACGGCTCATCGAACATCGACGCCAACATCACGGTCGGTTCAATCTTCTCGATCTACCGACGTGTAACATCGGAGGGAAAAGGAACACTCGAAGACTGCTTGCAACCGGGACATAAGCAGGTGGCCGCGGGCTACGTCATCTTCGGGTCGAGCACCATGTTTGTGTATTCAACAGGCTTTGGCGTGCACGGATTTACGTTGGACCCGACGGTCGGCGAGTTTTTGCTCTCCCATGAGGATATCAAGATTCCGCAGAGGGGGAAAATCTACAGCGTGAACGAAGGAAATTCCACAAGGTGGGACGATCGGATAAAACGATTCGTAGATTACCTCAAGGAAGAAGACAGAGCGACAAATCGACCGTACTCCTCGCGTTACATCGGTACGCTGGTCGCTGATTTCCATCGAACGTTGCTGTACGGCGGGATATTCATGTATCCGGGAGACAAGAAAAACCCCACGGGAAAACTCCGCCTAATGTACGAATGCAATCCTCTGGCCTTCCTCGTGGAGCAGTCAGGTGGAAGCGCAAGCGACGGTGAGCAGCGAATCCTGGACCTTCAGCCCTCTTCTCTACACCAGAAGACTCCTCTATTCATCGGAAGTAAGGACGACGTCAAGGTAGCTGAAGAATTTATGAGGGGAAAGAGGTAGAGAAGGACAGTCGAAAAACAAGAAGCCCCGCTGCAACGGGGCTTCTTAGCTTGACAGCCTTCCGTTCTATCTCAATTTCCCGAGCGCCTCCCTTGCGCGCACAACGTACTCGCTGGTAGGATAGTTATCGATCAGTTTCTGGTACTCAGCCCCTGCTTGCCTGTTGTCCCCAACCCGCACATAGCAATTCGCGATCATGAGCTGAGCATCATCCTTCTTCTCTGAAACTCGATAGTTAAACACATGGCTGAAGTGCTCCATCGCGTCGCTGTAGTTCCTCATCGCGTATAGAGATTCGCCCAACCAGTAGTGAACGTTGTCAGCGAGATCGTCACTCACTCCCGCTTCGAGCAGCGCCATGAACATCTCCATCGCTTCCTCATAGTCCTGGTTTCTGAACATCGACAGTCCGCGTTCATAGGCCCCCATGGCGTCGGTAACCTTCGGTTTCGGAGGTGGCGTGAGTGCCTTCACCCGTTCGCGTTCTATCCTGAGGTTTGTCTCTAGTCCGGCAATGCGCGCGCTCTGACTCCGTCGCTCCGCCTCGAGCCCGGCGTTCCTCTGCTTCAGCATTCCAGCCACATTCTTAAGCGAATCGATCGTAATCTGCTCAGGTGTCCGTGCAAACATCCCCTCTTCCGCAAATTCCCCCCCCCCAGCACATCCACCAAGAGTGATACTCCCCACAAGCGAGAATATCATCAAAGGAAGAACGAACCGCCACCAGTCTCCCCTCAAGAGTGATTTCATGCCTACCTCCCTTGTGATGTTGTATGGACGGACAGACGTGAAACCAATGTATCAAACGAAGCCCCGAAAGTCAAGAAGAAAAAGGCTAAGACATCCAACACTCCTACGACGAATTACTGCGGATAAGAGCCGTCCCGCTCGAATGAGCCGCATCCCTTCCCAAGCCGTCTCGACCGGCGGACAGGGGGGAAGGACATCGCTTGGGAAAAAGTGTCCGGATTTCACGAACTCCGGCATAAGGGATGCTTCGGCAGACGCCTTCGCGCTAGAAATACGTTTTTGGCCAAACTCGCTAGCTGGAGAGCACGGCTCCTCGGAAAATACCTGCTCGAGTAGATGCACAAATTCTCTGCCGTACTCCCAGCTCCAGGCGATGCTAAGATCAAAGCGCTGTTGCAACAAGGCTCCGATCCATCAGAACTGAAAGATATCTCGTTCGTATTCACGCAGCGAAAGAAACATCAGCATGTAGTCTCGAAGATGACGGGTGAGGAGAAAATTCTGCTGGATGTGCTCACGCCCGTTCTCGCCCAGCTTCTTCCCGTACTCCGGACTGTTGAGAAGCTGTCGCACCCAGTAGGCAGTTCCTTCGAGGGTGTAGGAAAGAAGACCGCTATACTTGTGGGTGATCTGTAGTGGGATTCCTCCGACCGCACTTGCAACGACCGGCTTCGCCTTCCAGAGAGCCTCGCTGACTGTCAGTCCGAATCCCTCACGGAGAGATTTTTGCAGCACCACGGATGATGCCCGCTGGAGTGCGTTGATCTCGATGTCGCTTGCAGGTGCAAGGTGAAGGATGAAAATGTCCGGATCGCTCCCCGCTTTCTCCCGGACCTCCGCCAAGACGTTCTCACCCTCAGGGTCATCCGTCGTACCACCGCCAGCGAGCACGAGCTGACAGTCATTGTGCTTCTTGACCATCTTGTACATGTCGATCACCCCGGTAGGATCTTTGAGATAGTCAAACCGTGATATCTGTGTGATGATGGGACGTTCCCGGTCGATCCCGAAGCGATCGAGAAGCTCGTTGATCGTTGCCTCCGGCAGTTCCTTGTTCTTGTCACTCAAGGGATCGATGGAAGGGGCGATCAGCACCTGCCGGATGTTGAGTTGCCGGGCAAAACTTGGCGCGGAAAACACTGCAATGTCGTAGCGTTCGACATAGGGTTTCAAGAAGTTCCAAACCACCGGGTCCGGTGAGGAGAAATCGACATGGCATCGCCAGATCCAGTTTTTCCCTATTTCTTTGCGATGTTCAATCAGGCCGATCGGCTGCGGATCGTGAATGAAGATGATATCGCCGCACAGTTCCATCTCGTCAGCGTTCATCCGGTTCGTTTCCACGAACATCTCGTATTCTTCTTTCGAAATGGTGACAGCGCGATTGTGAAGCGCGTTGTGGATCTTTTTCGTCACCTCAAAGAATTTCTCTCCTCCCTTGATCACA
Organism: Bacteroidota bacterium; assembly: GCA_036477295.1. Classification (GTDB taxonomy): domain Bacteria; phylum Bacteroidota; class Ignavibacteria; order UBA10030; family JAZGDE01; genus JAZGDE01. The sequence goes on from JAZGDE010000003.1 coordinate 21,955, forward strand.
TCCCACCGAGCATTTACTCCGACCTCTTTCAGGAGCGGAATCATGCGGTTCAGGATTTCTGCAACGCCGCCGCCAACCGCCGTCGAGTTAACGTTCTGAATAACTTTCCCGGAAAGCTTTTCAGCCAAAAGCTTCAGTTCTGTGATCACATCCGGTCCAACGATCGGCTCGTAATCACCGATGAGCGGCACAGCGTCCTCCTTACGTTTTGGGTCCACCCTCGAGATAACTGCGAATTTTCTTTCGAAGTCCCTCAAGCGTATGAGTGTACGGGTCAAGTCTCGCGATCTTCTGCGCGATTTCCACTTCCCCGAGCGAATCCTCAAGCCAGCGTGAAAAGTCGTTCCCTGTCCGCCCCAGGCGGAGCCTGGCTTCGAAAATGTGGAAGTAAAGCGAATTGATCGTCACCTTCTGAATCGCATCGGCAAACTCCTGTAAGGTGGTCGCCTGATATCGCGTTGGCAGTATAAAGGTGACTGCTTTTATGAAATTGAACTCTTCCCCGGGAGGTGCTTTCCTCAAGTCCTCACCGTTCTTCAGATGAACCTCGATTACCTCGGCGATGGCTGTGCGGAGTGACTCGATGTCATTGAACTCGCACGTGTCGATACTCGAGAGTCGCTCGGCGAGAACGTCTTCATCCAACGCCTCACGCACCCAGTAGCTGAAATCATTTGGCGGCTCCGGCGAGAGGTACAAATGCTGTTGCAGAAAGTGATGTGTGTGGTGATAGATGACTGATTCAGGAACCTCGCGAATCCCCTCAAGCAATTCTTTCAGATTCCTGGCTCTACGACCCGTAAGCTCCAATAGAATCAGCCGGGTATGAAAATGAAATCTGTGGGTGGCCCGTCTTGCTCCTGCGTTCATACGCTGTCCGTCCTGTTGCTCTGATTTCTTCAACACCGACTGTTCGCTCCGTGATGCGTGTAGCGCCGCGCTTCCGGCTTTGAGCAGTCCCTACAATGACCGAGCACTGATCCTGTCAGAAATCCGCCAGGAAAATCCGCCGACACGCATCGCGGGCACGCGAGTTTTCCTCACCGAGCCGAGTTCCTGCGTAACTCATAGATACTTTGCAACAAATCGCATACATCCTCCGTGCCCTTCACGTAGTAATGCGCACGCGAGGAAGACCTTTTTCCAACACGTACCGTGAGACCGCAGCTCCTCAATCGACGAAACGCATCCTCGTCCGTGGTATCATCTCCAACAAATACGGGGAACGGCGTGGGCTTCCCAAAAGTCTTCATCAGCCATCCGACGGCATCACCTTTGTTCCATCCGACGTTTGGCCTCACCTCAAGCACTTTCTTCCCCCTCGTCACTTTCACGGAGGAAGATGAGAGAAAGGGGCGGAGAATCTCCATGAAGCGCTGCTTCACCAACCTGATCTGACCGCGCTTCACGAGTCGATAATGCACGCTGAGCGTGAACTCCTTATCGTCAATGGTTGCGCCAGGAACGCCACGGAGTGCGCGTTTGAGCCGACCCGCGATCGTGCGGAGCGTTGACTTTGCCCGGACTGCAATCGGATGAACAAATCTTCTCTCCCCGGCGAGAATTTCCAAGCCGTGATTGCCCGCATAGTAGACATTCCAGACGGAAACCAACTGCGAGACATCTGCAATCGCCCGACCGCTGATGATGCCTACAGTGATCCGGGGAAGTCGGGCAACGCAATCCAACCACTTCTTCGTCCGGCCGTCCAGGCGCGCCTGTTGCGGCCTCCGGACAATCGGCGTCAGCGTTCCGTCGTAGTCGAAGAGCAACAGCAGTCGGTCCGCTCTCTCTAGCTTCTCCGCGACCCTCTCCCAGTGGTCAAAAAGATACCTCATGTCTCGAGCGTTTCCTTAGCTTTCTGACCATCGCGGAAATAGACTGTCCGGATCGGGAAGAGAATTTCGATCCCCTCTTTCTCAAACCGCCGAAAGATTCGCTTTCGCAGTTTGTGCTGTACCAGGTACTGATCGACGAGTTCGCGCACGTGGCAAATCAAGGTAAAATTCAAGCTGAAGTCTCCAAAACCCGGGATGAATCGAACGAACGGCTTCGCCAGAAGGGCCCGGGTGATGATTGATTCAGCAACGGGGGAGGCTGGGAACGACAGCGATGTTGTTCTGGAGCATCCAGATCCTCGTGGTCCTCCGCCCGATGTCGGTGGCTAACCTCTCCTGTGCCGTGTCAAACTCCACGTAGTCGCCGATGCGGACCCCACGGGTAACTGTCACGTAAGAGCCTGTGAACAGAGTTTCCATAAGATACTTCCCCTCGAGGGATGCTCAGGTAAGTTTGATCAACGAATCAATGTATTCGTGCGCCCACCAGAAAATGTTGTGTTCACGAATGTTCCGTTGCATGAGAGTCATCCGTCGACGCTTTTCTTTCTTCGGCATCTCCAGTGCCTCCTTGATCGCGTCGGCGATTGCTTCCGTGTCGTAGGGATTCACCAACACTGCTTCTTTCAGCTCTCGGGCTGCGCCTGTGAACCGACTAAGTACGAGCATCCCTTTGTAGTCGACGTTCGCCATGACGTACTCCTTCGCCACGAGGTTCATTCCATCGTGAAGGGATCCAACGAGTAAAAGATCCGCCGCCCGATAGTGTGCAAGGTAAGCAGGATAATCCAGTCGTCGGTTGATCATGAGCACGATTGGACACCAGGAGCCGACACGATACTTCCAATTCACTTCCTCAGCCAGTCCTTGAATCTCATCGATGAGCTGCTTGTAGGTGCTGATCCGAATCCGGCTCAAGACCCCCAGCTGCAAGAAGACGAACTTCCCTTGATACTCCGGATACTTCTCAAGGAAGCGGTCGATCGCACGGATTTTCTCCGGAATTCCCTTCGTATAATCCACGCGATCAACACTCAGCGTTAAGTATTCAAACGGTACCTCCAATTCCGCCGGGATGTTCTTGATTGCTTCAGTGGACTCGGGGCTTTTAGCAATCCTGCAGATGTTGTCGTCGTCAACGCTGATGGGAAAGGGGCGCACGAGTGTCCTGTGGCCCTGATACGTGACGGCGAGCTCTTCCCAATCGACTTTCGCTTCGAGCTCCTGCTCGACGGTCGAGAGAAAATTGTGACAGTGGTAGAGGATGTGGAATCCCAGCATATCATTGGCCAACAGTCCTTCAAGAATGTCAAATTTCTGAGGACAGATTCGAAAAACCTCGGCATTTGGCCACGGGATGTGCCAGAAGAGCGAAACAATCAAGCTGGAATTTCGGTCTTTAAGATGTTTGGCACACCGCACAAGGTGGTAATCCTGTAACCAGACAAACGCCCGGTCGCGGCACGAATCGAGAATAGCCTCGGAGAACTTCTTGTTCACTTCATCGTAATATTCCCAGTCCTTGGCGTCAAAGGTCGGCTGCCGATAGGCAGTGTGCGAAAGAGGCCACAGCGCCTGATTGGAGTACCCGTAGTAGTATCCACTTTCCTCTTCTTTGGAAAGCCAGACGCGCCGAAGAGCATACCGTGGATGTTCAGGAGGAACCTGGATGCAATCGTTTCCATCGACGACTTCTCGATCGGCGGAGCCGCTGCCGAATGCAACCCAGATTCCACCGCACGCTTGCATGACCGGGTCGAGTGCCGTCACCAGCCCGCTGATCGTCTTTTGGGACCGGATCTGTCCTCCGCGGTAGTCATGAACGTACGGCTCGCGATTGGAGACGACAAGAAATTGATGATCACCGAGTTTTTGACGCATGGTATCACGGAGGCGTTCTGGAGTCCACATATCGCCGATTCCTGGGATTCGTGTGTTGATGAAACAGTTAGCAATATAAAAAAATTTGGCTCTATCGCAAGACATCGATATGATGAGAGAAACGAGGCAGCAGCTCTGAGCGTGGAGAAGAAGATGCAGGGATTCTGATAGACCCGATCATTCCACATCGCTGCTTGTGATTCAACGTTGATTTTGATATATTCTGCACTACGAAAAAGGGAACAAAGAGCGATGGTTTGGAAGCACTGGGTGAACCGTGAATCGATGTTGGCCCGGCTGGTTGCCGGGGTGCTCGTCGCATTCATCGGATGCACCGCTGCAAAGCAGACCTCCCCTCCTCCTCCCGCTGCCTCCCAACCCACTCCGATATCGGAAACGAAAGACTCGGACCGCGATCGCGCTCTCGACCACTTTATCCAAGGTTCGGTCTACGACTTGAAGGGTGACCACGCGAAGGCCATCCTGGAGTATCAGGATGCTCTCCGGTACCACGAGGATCCCGCGATTTACCACGTCCTCGCGAAGGATTACCTCCTCTTGGGAAAGCACGCACTTGCCGCCCAGATGGGCGAAAAGTCAGTGGAGGCCGACCCGGATAACATTTACTACCGCGAAACGCTGGCCGACGTTTACAGTGGCGCGTCTGAAATCGACAAGGCGGTTGCGCAGTATGAAACAATCGTTCAGCTTGACTCGAACTCGGTGTACCGCTGGTACAACCTTGCCCGCCTCTACCAATCGAAAAAACCCCTCAAAGCCCTTGAGCTCTACCAGTCTATCATTAGAAGGTTCGGCGCAGACTGGAACGCGTACTCACAAATCGCAGAGATCTACTCTAATCTCGGTGAGTACGACAAGTCAGCTGAGGCAATCAAGGAGATGCTCTCCATCGACCCGGCGAACAGGCAACTCAAGATGACTCTGGCCGATGCCTACATCAGGGCGGGAAATTACGATGAAGCGCTGCGCCTCTACGATGAACTCCTCGAGTTGAATCCCGAGGACATCGAGCTCCAGAGCGCCGTTGCGAGCATCTACATCAAGAAGAAAGAGTACGACGAGGCGGCGAAGCACTACGGCTTCATTCTCGATCAGGATTCCGTTTCCGTTGAGTCCAAACTCCGCATCGGTGAAATGTACTATGATGAAATACGCCGTGTCCGTGAAAATAACAGTAACGAAATAGAGAACGATTCCGCCCATGCCATAGGCGATTCCACGCTCATCGGGCATGCGAAATCAATCTTTGAACAGATCACGGAGTCCTATCCCTCGAACTGGCGTGCGTACGGGTATCTGGGAGCCATCGGGTTGATGACGGAGGACGATTCTCTGGCAATCCCGAATTTTCGCGAGGTGACGAAACTCGCGAGCTGGAACAAGGAAGCCTGGCTCCAGCTGGGCCTCATCTATTTTCGGAATGGTGAGTTTGGACGGATGGCTGAGGTCTTCGAGCAGGCCGCGCAAGTGCTGCCTGATGAGTCTCAGATCAGCTTGTTCCTCGGCGTAGCGTACAGTCGTCTTAAGCGCGAAGAAGACGCCGCCCGGGTACTTGAGAACTCCGTCGACCTCAATCCTCACGACATCCAGGCGCTCAGCACGCTTGCTCTCACCTATGACAACTTGAAGCGATATGCGGATTCAGACCGGATTTACGAGCAAGCGCTGAAGCTTGACCCGAACAATCATCTGATCCTGAACAACTACGGTTACAGTCTTGCGGACCGCGGCATCCAGCTGGAGCGAGCACTGAAAATGGCGAAAGAAGCAGTCCGCCAGCAGCCGGAAAACTCGTCGTATCTTGACACTCTCGGATGGGTCTACTTTAAGCTCACGGAGTACGAAAAGGCTCGACACTACATCACGGAGGCAATCGAGACGGGAGATACGAGTGCGGTCATCCGCGAGCATCTCGGCGACGTCTACTGGAAGTTGAACAAACCGGACAAAGCGTTAGAGTGCTGGCAGAAAGCGTATGAGCTGGACAGCAGCGACCAAGCATTGAAGGAAAAAATCGAGCGCGGCCGCCTATGAGCCGACTTGCCCGATACCTGTTCCTGCCCCTTCTGGTGGCTGTCTGTGCCGCCTGGTCCTGTGCGCCGACGAGGACCGTCGTGGCCGACGCCAGCACGATCTCAGCGGAGTCAGTCTTACAGCGCGTCAGGGGTAATGAGAGTCGCATCCGTAACCTGAAGGCACACGGGAGGCTGACGGTCGAGCGACACGACTTCGGAAGTTCCGGTTCGTTTGACATGGTGCTGAAGAAACCTGATTCGCTGCTTGTCAAACTCTCCGGGCCGTTCGGCATCGACGCCGGCGCAGTGTTACTGACACCGCAAGAGTTTCACTTCTACAATCGATTTACGAATCAGCTGGTCATCGGACCCACGACCCCCGGAAACCTCCACTCGATCTTCAACCTCGACATCGATTACCGTGACATTATCACCATATTTTCAGGTATGATTCCGGTTCTTGATGAGGGAACGACATTAAGATCGTACGGAGTGAACGAGAATCGTTATTTCCTGACCCTCCTGCGGAACGGCAACATCTACCAGTACTGGGTCGACCCGGAGTCATTCATTGTCTCGAAGTATCAGCTCCTCAACCGTGTGGGCAAGCTGATGGTGGATGCCAAATCGACTGTGCGGAACGACCGGCGTCATGGGGTTCTGCCGCGATCCGTGCGATTCACCTTTCATAAACAACGGACCCGTGTTTCAATCTTCTACCAGAAGGTAAAGATCAACGTCCCGGATATTCGGCTGACATTCTCCGTCCCGAAGAGTGTAGAGAGAGTTTACTGGTGATCGATGAAATATCCACTGACAAACGGCACCTGCCTTTGTCTGGTTCTCGGTGTAGCGCTCGCCTTTGGAGGACCAACGCAGGACGAAATCAAGAAGAAGGAGGCGGAGCTCGCAAGAATCCGGAGCGAGATCGAGGAGTATGAAAAGAAGATTCAGGAGAGTCAGTCGAAGGAGAAAAAGAGTCTGCAGACGCTCGACTACTACGGGAAACAGGCAGGTCTGCTGCGCCAACTCATCAAGCAGCTCGAGGTGGAGGGGAAGACACTTCGGAGGGATATAGGAAAAACAAGAAACTCGATTGGCGAACTGGGAAATCAACTCAAAGCGTTGAAAGACCACTATGCGAGCTACGTCACATCGGTGTATAAGTACGGTCGGATGTATGACCTTGAACTGCTCCTCTCAGCCAGGTCGATCAATCAACTGTACGTACGCGCGGAATACCTCAAGCGCTTCTCCAAGCAGCGCCAGCGTGATTTGAGGAAGATTGGGACTAAACGTTCCCAACTCCAGAGAGAAAACACGACGCTGCAGAAGAAGCTCCAGCAGGAACAAAAACTCCTCGAGGAGAAAACGCGTGAGGAGAAGCGTCTCGCGAAGAAAACGGAAAACCGAAAGAAGATCCTCAGCGACATTCGAAGAGACAAAAACAGTTACCGGAAGGAAATCACGCGTCGCCGGAAAGCCGCGAAGAAGCTCGAAAGTCTGATCACCCACTTGATTGAACAAGAGCGGCTGCGAAAAGAGCGCGAAGCGGCACTCGCCCTCGCGCGGGGCACGGCGGCACCCGAAGAGGTGATCCCTCCGGCCGGTCTGTTTGAATCGCGGAAGGGAAAACTCCAGTGGCCAGTGAAGAAGGGTAAACTCACTGCACGGTTCGGCAACCAAGTGCATCCAGAGCTCAAGACGGTCACGCAGAACACGGGTATTGAGATCCGTGTACCTGAGGGTACGGACGTGGTTGCGATCGCCGACGGTGACGTTTCCCGCATCTGGTGGCTCCCGTCGTTCGGAAGTCTGATCATCCTGAACCACAACAACGGCTACCGCACTGTGTACGCCCAACTTTCGGACATTCTCGTGAGCGAAGGTCAGAGAGTAGCTGAAGGAGACGTGATCGCGAAGACGGGTGAGTCACTCTCGGGCCCGTCACTGCATTTTGAAATCTGGAAAGAAAGGGAAAAACAGAATCCCGAGGCCTGGCTGAGCAAGAGATAGCCCACAACAGATGATGACTTTACATTCCCCACGGGACGCGTGGTCCCTCCCCCTCGGCGTCGTGCTCGCCTGGTTCGTCCTCTCCGTCCTGCTGATACCGCTCTATCAGCCGCTTGAAGACCACCTCATGGACGTGAAGTTTCGGCTCCGCGGAGAGCGTTCGATCGATTCTTCTGTCGTCGTGATCTACCTCGACAACGAGCAAGTGGATGCCATCGGCGGCTGGCCGATCCGGCGCTCCTACTACGCCCTGATGATCAGTGTACTCAACGATTTGGGTGCCAGCGTCATCGGAACGGATATTTTTTTCCAGTCAAGAGTCCTGGAATATCCCGAGTACGACGACCTGCTCATCAAAGTCGTCCGCGATGCGGGCAATGTTCTGCTGTCGGGGTACTTCAAGAAAGTGGTGAGATCGATCTTGGTGACAGTCTGAGCGTGGAGCGGCTGTGGACAACCTGACAAAGCGTCGAATCCGGACACCAGCAAACCTTTAGCTTTGCGCTTCTGTTGATTGGTAACGTAGCTTAATATTCGCAGGCTACACCCCGATGGATACTAACTCCATACTCCTACGCAACAAACATATCTGGCTTGAACATGTCCTCGCTGAAAACCGACGCGAAGTTGAGAAGCTCATGGACACGCTGGTCGAAGATTGCGTGTACGAAATCGTACCCCTGGGACAGGTATTACATGGCAAGAAGGCAGTGGCAGAATTCTACCAAAGCCTCTGGAACGCCGTGCCGGACGCCAAATTGGATCTGCAGCACCACTACATTTCGGAAAATGGAGTGGTGGAAGAATCCGTTCTCGTAGGCAATCTAGTTGGGCCAATTTTCGGATTTCATCCGAACGGAAAGGCGATCTCGGTGCCGGTGGCGATATTCTTTCCGATCAGAGATGGAAAAATTCTCGGCGAACGAATTTATTTCGATCCGGCAAAGTTCAAATAAACATGCTGTCTATTGACGCGTAAAGAAACAATAGGCAGGAACGAGACGGTAAGAAGTTGACCTCCATGATTGCGAAAGGAGGTAGGGAAGATGAACTTGTATCTCGTGCAGCACGCTGAGCCGAAAAAGGAAGAGGAAGATCCACAACGCCCTCTCTCAGATAAGGGATGGAGTGAGATCAGAAAGGTTTCAGCGTTTGTCTCCGAACACGCGAATGTTCAAATCCGGACAATCCTCCACAGCGGAAAAACTCGGGCTCAACAAACCGCTGAGGCTCTCGCTGAACGTTTGAATCCTCCCGGCGGTATAGCTCAGGCCGAGGGATTGGAACCCCTTGCTGATCCTGCAGGTTGGGTGAAACGTCTCGCTGAGACAAAGGGAGACGTTATGTTGGTGGGGCACCTACCGCACTTTGGTAAACTCTCAGCTTATCTCCTTTGCCAGGATGAAACGAAGAAAATCGTGGATTTCCAGATGGGCGGAATCGTTTCCCTTCGAAGAGATGAATCAGGAGTTTGGTCAATCCAGTGGGTGCTCGCCCCACACATGATCTCCTAGCATGAATACCTAATGCATTGGAAGAACTCCGGGAGGACACCATGAAATTTCCTCATTATCCAAATTTGCTTTTCGCTCTGGGCCTATCGTTTATCATCGCTGCTGCCACTCCGTATGTTCTTGACGAGGATCCAAGGCCTATTTCCAAGCAAGTGATTGCTGAAGCGGAGAAGCTCGTGGGACTGACCTTCACGGATGCCGAGCGAGACTCGATGATTGAGGATCTCAGCGAGTATCTCGGAAGCTACGACACTCTCCGAATGGTCAAACTCGAAAACAGCATCCCTCCCGCGATCGCGTTTACTCCGACCCTCCCAGGCATGAAGTTCGACACCCAAAGAGAGCCGTTCAAGATGTCCCTCGTTACTGATGTCGAAGTCCCTGCCGCTATGGAAGACCTCGCTTTCTATCCAGTAACACATCTTGCTCAACTCATCAAATCTCGAAAGATAACGTCGGTTCAGCTCACGAAAATGTACCTTGACCGATTGAAGAAATACGGGCCGAAATTGGAGTGCGTCATCACGTTGACGGAGGACCTGGCAATGGAGCAAGCAAGACGGGCAGACGAAGAGATTGCTGCAGGCCATTACCGAGGTCCACTTCACGGCATCCCCTGGGGACCGAAAGATCTCCTGGCAACGAAAGGTGTTAAGACGACCTGGGGCGCAATGCCGTACAAGGATCAAATAATCGACATGGATGCGACGGTTGTCAAGCGATTGGAGAAAGCCGGCGCAGTACTCGTCGCGAAGTTGACCATGGGTGCGTTGGCATGGGGTGACGTGTGGTTCGGCGGGAAGACGAGAAATCCCTGGGATCTCGAGCAGGGCTCCAGTGGCTCATCAGCTGGACCGGCATCAGCAACTGCGGCTGGCCTGGTTGGATTTTCCATCGGCACAGAGACGTGGGGCTCGATCGTCTCCCCTTCGACACGATGCGGCGTAACAGGACTTCGCCCGACCTACGGTAGGGTGAGCCGCCACGGCGCAATGGCGCTCAGCTGGAGCATGGACAAGATCGGTCCGATCTGCCGCTCGGTAGAAGATTGCGCGATCGTCTTCAACGCCATCTACGGTCCCGATGGGAAGGACGGGACGGTAGTCGACCTGCTGTTCAACTGGAATCCGAACATAAGCCTGTCAGACCTCCGGATCGGATACCTGAAGAAGGAATTCGAACGCGAACGATCGAACAAGTCGAATGACGATGCCGTGCTCGAGACCCTCCGGTCGCTTGGCGCCAAGTTGACCCCGATCGAACTGCCAGACTATCCGGTCAAACATCTGTCGTTTATCCTGAGCGCGGAAGCGGCTGCGGCATTTGACGAGCTCACTCGCACCAACCGCGACGATCTCCTTGTCCGACAGATCAAGAATGCCTGGCCGAATGCGTTTCGGCAATCCAGGTTCATTCCGGCAGTCGAATACATTCAAGCGAACCGTGTCAGAACTCTTGTAATGCAGGCAATGGCTCGCATAATGGAGACGATTGACGTCTACGTAGCGCCGTCATTTGGTGGCGACAACCTCCTGCTGACGAACCTGACCGGTCATCCAGCCATCGTTGTCCCGAACGGATTTTCGGAAAAGGGAACTCCGACCAGCATCACGTTCATCGGAGATCTTTACGATGAGGCGACTGTCCTTGCCGTGGCAATGGCGTACCAGAATGCAACGGATTTTCGACGGAAGCACCCGAAGCTTGCAGAATAACCACGAATTCTGTATTGGACAATCACAGCCTCTCTACTGCTGGGTGGGACCTTCGTAGCAACCCGAGTTCGTCATCAAGAGGTATGACCCGATGGCTACTCCCTCTCAAGGTGCGACGCCATCCCAGATCGCGGACCGCTTTCTTCAATCGATGCGGAGTGGGTTCGCCGATGATCGGTGGACCGACGATGTCCTGGTCTTTCTCTACCGGTTGAAGGATCAGTTTCAAGTCGTGCGTTCTAAGAGCCTATATGTCACTCCACGAAGTTGGGGAGTGATGGATGATTTGATCCAGCAGATGGAAGAACGTGGTTCTTCACTCTTGGGTGATCAGGAAGTTGTCGAGCGCCTGATCGGACTCTTGAATGATCTCTCGACGGGAAAGATCGCGCTGAAGAGGAAATCAGTTTGAAGGTCTTCTTCTTGACAGTCAACGACAGACTCGACTTCTTGCATCAAATCGGGAAATTGCCTACATTCGACTGCAGTGTTGAACGTATCGGGGCGTAGCGCCCCAAGGGGGCCCCTTCTCACGAAGTGACCACTTCGTGGCAGTCCGGTAGCGAATGATGGTCTGATGGCTCATATGTGTATATCCTCTTCAGCTGGAAAGACAGGAAGCTGTACGTCGGGGAGAGCGCCGATGTGCGCAGGCGGTTGCTCGATCACAACGAAGGACGAGTTGCATCCACGAGGAACAGGAGACCATTCGAGCTGATCAGAGTGGAAGAATTTGCAACACGCTACGAAGCGTAGAAGCGGGAGCGATTTCTTAAGAGCCCCGCTGGTTGGAAAGAAACAAAGAATATCAAGAAGACTTTCTCAACTCCTCGGGGCGTAGCGCAGTCCGGCTAGCGCGCCTGCCTTGGGCGCAGGAGGTCCGGGGTTCGAATCCCCGCGCCCCGACTCCCACTAGAAAATCTTACCGAAAACTTACAGGCCAGATCGGGCTCCTAGGAAGGCTAGTAGGAGCTTAGTGAACGTTAGAAGCCGGCAACCCTAGGCTGGTACTAGACACTGGGACGGCGGAACTGGAAGGTGCACTAGCTTCGGGGGCTACTCGGATAGAGCCGGTGCAGGTTTGACTCCTGTTCCGGGCATGCTCGCTGGGCACAACCCCCTCATGTTTGTAATCGGCGAAAGGAGGAATTTCCCTGAGAAATACTCAGCGCTTCTCACAGCTAAAGAAGCACGGCACCGAAAGAGGCCGTTGTGCCAGATTCCCGCAATTGAACGAGAGTGAAAAACATGGGGGGACTTTTTAAGCCCTTTCAGCATCTTGTTCTTCCATTTCAGGAAGTTTCGTTCACTAGCTCGAGGCTGAGAACATTTGGAACGTTACTGGGATGATGACGCGCACTTT
>JAZGDE010000030.1:0-13771 GCA_036477295.1 Bacteroidota bacterium
TACTGGTCCTAACGGGCTACGGACGAAGGGAATACGAAGCCTCTGGAGTGAATGATCCACCGATCGATTATGTTGCGCGGGATCTATACGACGGCTGGCAGTACATCAAACAGCGAATCCAAGAACAACGAAGGGAGCACCAGGACCTCGATTCCGCCGTATGAAGCGAAGAGCACCTTCCGTCTATTGGATTCGCATCCTTTCAGTAGCCTCCTTGCTTGCTGTGGTATCCCTCAGTTGCAGCGATGAGCCCAACGCCGTTGGTATCGAAGTTCTTCCCCCGGACGACCTCGTGTCGATCGAGACCGTGGTCATCCGCGAAGCGACAAGCGTCACGTTCAAGCAATTCATCTCTCCCAACGACCGCTCACTGCTGATCGGAACATATCGCGGCTACGAGGCTCGAACACTGATTCGATTTCGCTTCCTTCCTGACACGTTGAGAGATGTCAACGTCCTCAGTGCTACACTGCATCTGAACCCGATCTACAGTTTCGGTGACAGTGCAACAGTGCTCACGTTTACTGTTCACGAGATTGTTACGTCTTGGGAAGATACATCTGCAACATGGGACGATGTGAACGCTGCAGCGTTCTTTGCCAACGAACAGCGCGGGAGCTTCTCCCAGGTCGTGAGTGATAGGACGACGATCAATGTTAGTTTGGATCCGGCGTTGGCACAGGAATGGCTAGTAGCAGCCGCCGATTCTGTGGATAAGTTCGGTGTACTTCTCCTCCCTGCATCCGGATTGAGTGTGATCAAGGGATTTCAGTCATTCCAGTCAACTCTTCCGCCCACGATCGACATCATTTATGAAAAGAGCGGACGCGTCGACACGCTGGCTTGGGACCGCGGTTCCGACATGCATGTTGCCGACGTGGAACTTTCCTCAAACCCGGAACTGATGTGTATCCAGGCAGGTGTAACCTATAGGGGCAGACTACGATTCGAATTGTCAGCTATAGGGACGAGTGCGACTGTCCACAACGCAACATTGGAGATGACAATCGATCGCTCGGTCACTGCTCTAGGAGGACCTCCTTTACCGGGGGATGCACCTCTGGAATCGGTCGTCGCTCATCATGTGATTGACAGTTCAATGAATAAATTTGAATCAACAGTTGGTGTAGTCAGCCGTACGGTTGAGGGGAGTTCAGACCTCTTGACCGTGAATCTCACCTTCAGCGTCCAGCGGTGGGTGCTTGGTGAATCAAATCAAGGTGTGATTCTCCGCAGCGCGTTTGAGGAGCGTGGCCTCGAGCGAATTGCAATCTTCAGTCCACAGGCGTCCGATCGGAACAACCGACCAAGACTGGTCGTAACGTTTTCTCCTATTCACCGCTAGCGAACACATGCGATCATTTTGCTGCTGAAAGGAATACGGTGCTTACAATCGTGAGAAACATTTGGAAGGGTACTGTTTTCCTCGTGCTCATTGCATCAACCTGTCGAGCGGCGAGCGGCGGATCCGGATACTCTCGCTACGGCATAGGCGACGTCCGCTATGTTCCAAACGCACGGGCATTTGGAATGGGGGGAGTAAGTTTCGCTGTTCTTGGCATGGCTGAGGTCAATCGATTCAACCCGGCGGCATGGACGAACCTGAAGCGCACCACTTTCTCCGGAACGTTCTTTTACGAGGGATTTTCGACCACCGATGGAGTCAACTCTGCTTATTTCGGATCAGGAGAATTTGGCGGGGCGATGATTGCCCTACCGATTGCGCCGTCGCATGGCATCGTGCTCGCCGGAGGATTTAATCGATACAGTAGTGTGAAGTATGACATTCTCAGCACGGGATCTGAATTCGGCACTGCCTTTGACCTACGCAACACCGGCAGTGGTGGCCTCTCGAACGCACTCCTCGGTCTCTCTTACTCTGCGACCTCGAAGCTCCACTTGGGGATGCAGACACAGTATCTGTTCGGAACGATTGAAAATTCTTCCACAATCGATTTCACGTCGACTACGTTTTTGAGCAGTGAGATACGCCGGACGACAAGATTTCGCGGATTCCAGTTCACGTTCGGCGCGATCCATTCAGGGATAGGATCGTGGTTTGGCCTTTCGAATCGACATCAACTCTCCCTAGGCGCTGTTTTCACTACGTCTGTCGATCTCACTGCTGAACGTCAGAGATTGCTCATCCGCGATTCCCGAACCGACACCTTGACGTTGGAGGAAGGTACCGCATTCATCCCAGCGCGCTTCGGATTGGGAGCTGCAATGACGATCGACAGTCGGTATCTCATCGGGACGGATGTCTCCTATCAGAATTGGAAGCGTTACGAAGAATTCGGAAACCATCCAGACGGGCTCCGCAATTCGCTCCGCTGGTCCGTTGGTGCTGAACGACTGCCAGCGCGGCAACGGGCATCGTTTGGAGATCAAGTTGCATATCGATTGGGATTTACATACAATGCTACGTACTATCGAGTGATGAATAAATCACTCGACGAGATCTCTATCAGCGGGGGCATCGGATTTCCAGTCGGACCTGGGACCCGTATCAACCTCGCGGTCGAATACGGCTTACGCGGGACGACCGAGAACCAGCTGCAGCGAGACAACATCCTTCACTTCATCGTGACGGTGAACGTTGGAGAGTTGTGGTTCATTCGTGCTGCCGAGGAATGACCTCTGGAGGCGAGGAGGTTAGAGTTGAACTCAACAACAACCATACGCGGCCTTTCCTGCATCGCGCTTCTCGTATCGATCTGGTCTGCTACTGCTCAGGATTCACCCGACGAGATGGAGGTCCTGAAAAACTGGAGCCTCTTCTCCGAGTATTACAGAAATGGTGATTACCAGAGTGCCGTGCCGTTCGGCTGGATAGTTCAAAGGATGGTACCCGCGCGCTTCAAGACGCTCTACCGCAAACTCGCCGAGTCATACATCAAACTCTCCGAACAAGCAGAAGGCCAATTGAAAGAGGCCTATGCGGACACAATCGTCCTCGTTTACGACCTGGGTATCCAGCACGTACCGGACCGCGCGCCAAGACTGTACCGAAGGAAGGGCTTGGCGATGGAAAACTATCACGTCGGAAAAAAGCTTGAAGCCATCCAGGCGTATGCGAAGGGAATAGAGTTAGACTTTGCAGCGACCGAGTTCTTTTACATCGACCGGCTCGGTGTGCTCTATAGCAAGAACCAAGCCTCAGATAACGATTTCAAAGCGAGAGCGATCGACCTCTACCGGAGGTACTTGGAACGCGAGCCCGACAATCAGATCGCTCTCGAGCGCCTGAGGCGACTCATCGAGGATCCAAAAGAGCTGATCGAGATTGTCCTTCAGAAACTGAAGACCGACCCAGAAAAGACAGCGTACATCTGGGAGGTTGCGAAGGCATACCAGGGAGCGGAAGAGTACTGTGCAGCGATTCCGTATCTGGTCAAGTTGACGAAGAAGTCGCCTGATTCTGAAAATTACTGGACGGAACTCGGAAAGACGTATCAACGCTGTGCGACGGGGCTGGGCAAAAGCGATGAACGACGTGCGCGATATCGAGACGCGATCAAGGCGTACCAGCGGGCATTACGAATCAATCCAGACGTCAAGGAAACGATCCTTAGCATCACGCTCAGCTATAGAGAACTGAGGAACTTCTCCACCGCACGGACATACGCCCGGCGAGCAGCGGCAAAAGATCGAAGCTGGGGGTTGCCGTACCTTGAAATCGCGCAGATCTACGAAGCGCAAGTCCAGCAGTGCGTCCTCTCGGTCCGCGGAGGCTGGGACAACCTGAAATTCGAGGACAAGGTCGTCTATCGACTCGCACAAGAGTATTACGGAAAAGCAACATCAATCGACTCAAAGGTCTCTGTGGAAGCGCAGACGCGTGCGCGTCATCTCGAATCTCTCGTACCCACACAGGAAGATTACTTCTTCAACAAGAGCCAGATCAAGGATGGCAACATCGCTGTGACGGGTCAGTGCTACGACTGGATCGCCGAAAGCATCACGGTTCCACGAAAATTCCAGTAGCAGACCGTGACAAAGTCATCCTCAACGAGTCGAGTCGTTGACCTTCAGGACATGATTATTGCACTCGCGGCGGATCACGCGGGATACGCACTCAAAGAGGAAATGAAGAGGTTCCTGCAGGCGCTCGGCTATCGTGTCAAAGACTTCGGTGCATACAGCAAGAAACCCTCAGACTACCCCGACTTTGTCCTGAAGGCCACGAGGGCCGTCGCGCGGAGCAACGGTAAGATGCGTGGAATCGTGTTCGGCGGATCCGGGATCGGCGAAGCCATCGCAGCGAACAAGGTGAAAGGAATTCGAGCAGCGATGGTGTTTAACGAGTACATGGCGCGCGTGACCCGCGAACACAATGATTCAAACGTCCTCTCGCTCGGGAGTCGCATCCTCACTCCGACGATCGCAAAGGAGCTTGTTCTGATCTGGCTCGAGACACCGTTCAGCGGGAGTGAAAAGCACGCTCGCCGAATCCGGAAGCTCGCAAAGTTCGAGACGCGAAACCGCTGAACCAAAGCTTGCGGAGACCACGTGAATTACCTGCATCAGGGCGACCCTGAAGTCTTCACCTCCATCAAAAACGAAATCAGCCGTCAGAACGACAAGCTTGAGCTGATCGCCTCGGAAAATTTCGCCAGCCTTGCTGTCCTAGAGGCGATGGGTTCGGTGATGACGAATAAGTATGCGGAAGGATACCCCGGAAAGCGCTACTATGGCGGCTGCGAGTTTGTCGACATCGCGGAGAACCTCGCACGAGACCGGGTGAAACAGTTGTTTGGCGCCGAGTATGCGAACGTTCAACCTCACTCCGGCTCGCAAGCGAACATGGCCGCGTACTTCGCGTTCCTGAAGCCTGGCGACACCATCATGGGGATGAACCTTTCTCATGGTGGGCATCTGACGCACGGATCTCCAGTGAATTTCTCTGGGCAGCTATACCAGGTCGTTTCGTACGGCGTGAACAGAGACACCGGTCGTATTGACTGCACCCAGCTGGAAAGAATCGCGAAGAAAGAGAGACCGAAACTGATCATCATCGGTGCGAGCGCGTACTCTCGCGATTGCGACTACGAAGCCTTTCGGAGGATCGCTGACTCGGTCGGCGCCTTCCTCATGGCAGATATCGCACATCCGGCGGGGCTGATTGCGACGAAGTTCCTCAAGGATCCTTTGCCGTACTGCGATGTCGTTACTTCGACGACGCACAAGACTCTCAGAGGTCCACGCGGCGGACTCATCCTCATCGGGAAAGACCGCGAGAATCCATTTGGCATCACTGCGTTGAAGTCGGGACGCGTGAAGATGATGTCGGAGATTCTGGACAGCACGGTAATGCCCGGGATCCAAGGGGGTCCGCTCATGCACGTGATCGCCGCGAAAGCGGTGGCATTCGGCGAAGCGCTTCAACCGACGTTCAAGACATACTCCGAGCAAATCATTAAGAATGCGAAGGCACTGGCGGAAAACCTCGTTGCTCTCGGATACAAGATCATCTCGGGCGGGACCGACAATCACTTGATGCTCGTCGATTTGCGCAACAAGCATGTATCGGGAAAAGATGCGGAAATCGCTCTCGAATCAGCGGGCATCACCGTCAACAAGAATATGGTGCCTTTCGACGAGCGCCCCCCGCTGGTAACAAGCGGAATTCGTGTTGGCACACCAGCCATGACGACACGCGGGATGAAAGAGCGCGAAATGGAAACCATCGCGGAGCTGATCGACGAGGTAATTTGCAACGTGCAGAATGAGAAGGTCTATCGCCGGGTGTCAGAAAAAGTCAAATCGCTGTGTAGCCAGTTTCCTCTCTATAAGGAATTCCTGAATTCATAGTAAAGCGGGAACGCACTTGCTTTCCGACGTTCCTGAATCCCAGACTGCCGACAGCATTTCCTCCTCATGACGTTCATGGCTGACATCACTGAAGAGAAAGAGACCTCAACGAAAACGAAAAGTGTAGCCGCGGAGCAGGAGATGCCGTTCCTCGAGCATCTTGAAGAGCTGCGGCGGCGGCTCATAAAAGCGCTGCTCGGACTCGTCCTTGTGGCTGTTGTGTGTGCATTCTTCGCCGACTTCATTGTCACGGAGATCGTTCTCCGACCCGCACTTGGAATTGACCGTCCGATGGAGTTAATCAACATTGTGCCCTACGGTCAGCTCGTTTTCTACATGGAGGCCGTTTTGTTCTCTGCGCTCATCCTCGGCATGCCGTGGATTCTCTACCAACTTTGGAAATTTATCGAACCGGGACTCTACCCGAAGGAGCGAAAGTACATCTCGGGGATCGTCGGGTTCACCTCGTTGTGTTTCTTTCTCGGCGTCTCGTTCGCGTACTTCATCCTCCTCCCGTTCATGCTCCAGTTCTTCGCCGGCTTCGGGTCCCGGGACGTGGAAAACCTCATCGCCATTAACGAATACGCCACGTTCATCCTTACGATGATCCTCGTTTCCGGACTCATCTTCGAGCTGCCCATGGTGTCCTATGTGCTCGCGCGTTTTGGAATTCTGACCCCGGCCTTCATGCGCCACTACCGCCGACATGCCTACGTCGTCATCCTTGTGCTCTCGGCGCTCATTACGCCAACGACTGATATCTTCACGATGAGTGTCTTCTCCCTTCCGATCGTGCTGCTGTACGAGGTGAGCATCGGAATCACTGCCGTTGCGAAACGGAAACGAGCCGAATCATTCGAATCCACCTGAACGATCCGTGGACCTGAAAGCGATCACACCACCCATCAAGCGTGAACTGGACACATTCCGGGCGTACTTTAAGAACTCGATGCGTTCGCGAGTTGGACTCGTTGACATCGTCGCTCGATACGTTGTCAAGCAAAAGGGGAAGCGAATCCGCCCGATCCTTGTCCTCCTTTCGGCAAGTGTCTCGGGTGGGATCAACGGACGGACGTATCGGGCAGCCACGCTCGTCGAAATCTTGCACACCGCAACGCTGATCCACGATGACGTCGTCGACGATGCCGACACCCGCCGTGGTTTGGCCTCCGTGAACGCGATCTGGAAGAACAAAGTCTCCGTCTTGATGGGCGATTACCTGCTTGCCCGCGGGCTCCTGCTTTCGCTCGACCACGATGACTTCCAGTTCCTCAAGATCACTTCTACGGCCGTCAAGCGCATGAGCGAAGGAGAAATTCTCCAGATTGAAAAGAGCAGGCACCTCAACATCGACGAGAAAACATACTTCAAGATTATTTCCGACAAAACCGCCTCACTTCTTTCTACCTGTTGCGAAATCGGAGCAGCGAGCGCAACAGAGAACGAGGAAATGCGGGTTCGAATGCGAGAATTCGGTGAGAAGGTCGGTATTGCGTTTCAGATCCGCGATGACCTGCTCGACTACACCGGTCAAAGGAGCATCACTGGAAAACCGACTGGGTTAGATATGTCAGAGAAAAAACTCACCCTCCCCCTTATCCATTCTCTGCACAACGCTCCACGGGGCGAAGCTAGGAGAATGATCACGCTCATTAAGAACGGTCTGCGGAAAAAGGACGGAGCTGCGGTGGTCGAATTCGCGCAGCGCTACGGCGGCATCGACTACGCGATCGAACAGGCCAGGGGATATGGTCGGCTTGCCAGAGAGCATCTCGAGTCACTTCCTGATTCTCCAGGCAAGCGAGCACTGCTTGAGTTTGTGGAGTTTGTTGTCACGCGGACGAAATAAAACGTCCCGACCTTCTGGCAAAGCCACCATCTCGTGGTCGAAACTGACACTGGCTCTTTCACGCTCTGATTCTCAGACCCGCCTCGATCAGGTTCTCCCCGGTATCACCACCACGGGACATTTCGCTTTCTTGATGACCTTCTCCGCCGCGCTTCCGAACAGCAGATGCTCAACGCCGCTGTGCCCGTGCGTGGCGATAACAATCATTTCTGCTCCCTCGACTTTCGCCGCCTCCAGTATCTCCAGGTACGGTTTTCCCGTCCGAATGACTTTCCGCGCGCTGATAGGACGAGGGATTTGCTCCTCGATGAGCTTTGCCAGCTCCTCTGATCCTCGCTGTCGGAGCTCTTCCTCAACACTCGGAAACCCTACTTGTCCGAAACTGAAATCAGCAGGATAGACGGTCGGTTCCACCACGTACACAAGAACAAGTTCAGCCTGAAACTTTCGGGCCAGAGGTACCGCATACTGGAGGGCGTTCTTGGAGTAGCTGGAAAAATCGATCGGAACGAGGATACGGTTCAGTGAAAGCGCGAAATCGGCACGTCCAGGCAAGACTTTTGGAGAAGACTTCTTTCCCTTCTTACGGACGGATGCCCTTGAGCGTTTCTGTTTCATGAGGTCTCGTACTTTCAGCCCTGAGGCGCTCGAGTTCAGTTTCCACGCGGTTGAGTTCTCGGCTGGTTGCACGCAATCGCTCGCCGATGGTCTCTGCGAGCTTCAAGACAATCTTGATGCCGGCATCGGTGTCTCTTTCGATTAGCTCAAACAGGTCAGGACGGAAAAACCCGATCAAACTGCAGTCACTCTTCGCAACCGCAAACGCAGACCGGGGTGATTCATCCAGCAGCGCCAGCTCACCGAAGAACTCCCTGGTTTGCAAGGTCACCAGTTCCTTTTCATTTCCATCCTTGTCCACGATCTTGATCAGCACCTCCCCTTTCTCGATAACGTACATCCCCAGGCCGGGGTCGTTCTGATAAAAGACGCACTCCCCAGGTCGATATTCCCTCCGGTGCACGATCAACGCAACATTTCGGAGTTCTCGCTTCGTAAGTGTGGAAAAGACAGGAACTTGACTGAGAATCTCAACAAGTTGACCTTCCGGGCTTGTTCTCTTGTCGACTTTACCCTTCAGATTCTTCGCTGGCGGGATATGGAATGCCATGGATGGAGGTTCAGATGTAGAAGGTTCGGAAACTGACTATGCAACTTACAGAATCGGGGGCCGAAAGTCAATCCCGACGAGGTCAGGACTCATCGTTGTAGACATACGAGAGCCAGCCGCAAGGGTCGTTCGCATTTTTCACGATATCGAAAAACCTCTCCTGGAGTTTCCGAGTGACCGGACCCGGCTTTCCACTTCCGACGGGAGACCTGTCGATGGAACGGATGGGCGTGATCTCTGCAGCAGTACCCGTGAAGAAGATCTCGTTGGCGATGGAGAGCAGCTCCCGCGGAACGTCGACCTCGTGCAGCTCGAGTGACAGTTCCTTTGCGATGGTGATAACCGAGTCCCGCGTGACGCCCGGAAGAACTGCAGCCGACAAGGGCGGTGTGTAGACCGCCCCGTTGCGGACAAGAAAGATGTTTTCCCCGCTCCCCTCGCTGACGTTGCCGAACCAATCGAGTGCAACACCTTCAACAAAGCCGCGCGAGATTGCTTCCAGCTTGATCAACTGCGAGTTCATGTAGTTGCCACCGACTTTCGCCATGGTCGGCAAGGTATTCGGGGCTGGGCGCCTCCACGTGGACACGCAGACGTCGATACCATCTTCGACTGCACCGGGACCAAGATAAGAACCCCACTCCCAGACAGCGATGGCTGTTTCGATTGGGCAGGTGAGTGGATTCACGCCGACATCACCATACCCACGGTAGACGATCGGTCTTATGTAGCAAGCGCGGAGCTTATTGGCACGAATCGTCTCCTCGATCGCCTGTTGCATCTGGTCCATTGAGTACGGAACCTCGGTGTGGTAGATTTTCAAGGAATCGCACATTCGCTCGAGATGTTTGTCGAGTCGGAAAATCGCAGGACCCTTGTGCGTGTCGTAACACCGAATGCCTTCGAACCAGCTGGTGCCGTAATGAATGACGTGGGAGAGAATGTGGATTTTTGCATCGTCCCAGTTCACCAACTTCCCATTCATCCAGATTTTCTCTTGTTTCTTAACGGGCATAAGGTCACCTTTTTCCGTGAAGGTTCATGAACGATCCCTAGTCGAAGTGAAGTTCATAGACGCGATATGTCTTGTACCGATCCCCTTGCACCAGCTGGGCAGCGCGATTCATCATCACATTGTCCTCGAGGACCCAGCCGGCTTCTCCTTCGTTGAATCCCAAGTCGGTACCACGCTTCCACGTCTCGATATACATAACGCCGTCTATCCCTCGTCTCTGGTATTCCGGAACTACCCCGAGGATGAGAGACCGGAGGAACCTGACCTTCCGGGTGTGCCAGAGCAGCTTGAAGATTCCAAACGGGAGAAGCCGGCCGTTTCCCACCTTCTGAAGTGCCTTTCCGATGTCAGGAAGATTAATCGAAAATCCGATCGGGTTCGAGTCCACTTCGGCGATCATGGAGAGTTCAGGCACGATGATCCGCTTCATATCTCGAGCCAGGTAATCAAATTCCTCGTCACTCCACGGTACAAAACCCCAGTTGCGCGTCCAGGTGCGGTTGTAGAGCTCTTTCACCAGAGCGATCTCCTCGTCGAACTTCTTCATGTTGACTGTCCGAATCGAAAGATTCTCGCGCTTCCGGACCGCCTCAGCAACCCGGACGAGCTTTTCGGAAAGGAACTTATTCTTTTCGAGATGGTAGCAGTAAAGGTCTTTTGCTTTCTTGAGTCCACATCGCTCTAACAATGCTCCATAGTACGGAGGGTTGTACGGCATAAGCATGGCAGGACGATATTGAAAACCGTCGACGAGGACTCCCATTTCGCTGTTTGTGGAAGGGTTTATCGGACCCATCATTCTGGGCATGCCGCGCTCTCCGAGCCATGACTGCGCAGTGTCGAGCAATACCTTCGCAACGCTGAAGTCGTCGACCGATTCGAAGAATCCGAAGAACCCGACCTTCTCCCGATGAAACTCGATGTAGTTATGGTCTATGATCGCTCCGATACGTCCGACGAGCTCACCGTTTCGCTCGGCAAGAAAGAGCTGCATCTCCGCGTGCTTGAAGAAGGGATTTTTCGTCTGATCGAGGAGCTTCAGCCGGTCGACGATGAGCGGAGGAACCCAATTCAGATAGTCGCGATAAATTTTCCAGGGAAACTTGATAAACTGCTTGAGGTCGCGTTGGGTCTTGACCGTGCAAATGTTCGACGTCAGAATTGTTCTCTCTCCCGAAGGGATGGCCTTACCGTTGGTTTGCTAAGGATTCGACGGGTTCTCCAATCTCTGTCTGAAGCATTCGTCCAGACCCGGTCTGTCGAACAGATGGACCGCAGGTGTTTTTGGAATGAGTGCTGATGATTTGAACAATCCCGACGGAGTCGGGACTGCCAGGCTGAAAGTCCGACCCGTCCCCGTTCGTCGGGAGGGTTCGGAGTGGGTTTCGTCGTTCAGCTAATTGACGATGTGGAGTTCTTTTCCCACCTGCCGGAAGGTCTCCAAGATCCTGTCGAGATGCTCGTCTTCGTGGGTGGCCATGAAACTGGTTCGCAGGAGCTGCATCCCCGGTGGCACGGCGGGACTGACGATGGCATTCACGAATACTCCGGCTTCAAACAGTCCGCGCCAGAACATGAATGTCTTCAAATCATCACCGATGATCACCGGAACGACGGCGGTTTCACCTGGAAGAATCCGGAATCCCATCTCCGTGAACCCCTTCCGCATTCTGTTCGCGTTCCGATGCAGCTTGTCGATGCGCTCTGGCTCCGCCTTCAAAATCTCCAGCGATGCGAGCACTGTAGCCACAGCCGCCGGTGTCATGCTCGCGCTGAAGATCAACGCCGGGGCGTGGTGCTTGATGTATTCGATCACCTTTCGTTCTCCAGCGACGAATCCTCCGAGCGAAGCGAACGTTTTGCTGAACGTACCCATGATCAAGTCCACTTCATCGTGGAGATCAAAGTGGTCAGCGGTGCCGAGTCCGCCGCGACCAAGCACACCGACACCGTGCGCATCGTCGACCATCAGGCGGGCGTTGTTCTGCTTGGCGATACGTACGAGTTCAGGAAGGTTCACGATGTTTCCCGACATGCTGAACACACCGTCGGTGACTACAAGCTTCGGTGCTTCGACCGGAATCCTGGAAATGACGCGCTGGAGGTCCTGCATGTCGTTGTGCTTGTAACGCATCACCTCTGCAAACAAGCCCTTCGCCATCAGTGTTCCAGCGACGATACTCGCGTGGTTATCCTTATCGGTGAGCACATACTCGCCCTTCTGAACCAGTGTTGCGATCACTCCTTGGTTCGTTTGATATCCAGTGCTGAAGAGCAGGCAGGCCTCTTTTTTCATGAAATCGGCGAGCTTCTCTTCCAGCTCGACGTGTATGTCCAGGGTACCATTCAAGTATCGAGACCCGGAACAGCCAGAGCCATACCGTTCAACCGCATCCTTGGCAGCCTGAATCACTTTCGGATGGGTCGTGAGACCAAGGTAATTGTTCGACCCGGCCATGACAATTTCACGGCCGTCGATCTTGACAATGGGTCCATAGTTCTCGGAAATCGCTTTGAAGTACGGATAGAGTCCCATCGCCTTCACTTCTTCGGCGCGAGTGAAGTTGTAGCATTTCTCAAAAAGATCTACGCGGTGGGCAGGTCGCGTCGTGCTCGGTAGGGGTTCCTCAGCCATTTCCTCTTGAGGCTCAGGACGCGTACGCCACGCAAAGCTATCTCGCATGACATCGGCAAGTCTGCTGAACCCCCGCTTGAAAGCTTCTGTAGTCATGAATTCGGTTCGACGGGAAGGCATGGAAGGTCCTCGGATGAGATTGGATTCAGTGCTTTGATTCTCAAGGCTTTTTTCAATATAATTGCTAGGTGCGTAAAAGTCAATCAAAAAATATCATACGGAAGATGCGTTGAGAGCAGTCGTCACGGGAGCAACTGGTTTCATCGGGAGTCATCTCGTTGAGGCGCTGCTCGAAAAGCGGTGGACCGTCCGGTGTCTGCTCCGCAAATCAAGTAATCCGCGATGGCTTAAAGGCCTACCTATCGAGATCGTTAAGGGCGACTACTTCGACCTGAGCACCCTCCAGCCCGCCCTTGAAGGTGTGGATTGCGTGTATCATGCCGCAGGACTGACCAAGGCAAAGAGGAAGGAAGAGTACTACACGGCAAATCATCTTGTCACAAGAAACCTTCTGGAAGCTACGGAGCGCTTTAATCCCGAAATTCGGCGCTTCGTTCACATCAGCAGTCTCGCGTGTGTGGGACCGAGCACGAACGGTTTGCCAGTGGACGAGTCCACACCGCTTAGACCCATCACCACGTACGGCAGGAGCAAGATGGAAGCAGAGCTGGAGTGTCAGCGGTATATGGACAAGCTCCCGATTACCGTCGTGCGCCCGGCAGCTGTGTATGGGCCGAGAGACACGGATGTCTATGAGTTTTTTCGGAATGTGAACAGAGGGATCGTTCCAAGGGTTGGCTTCACGGATCGTTTGGTGAGTTTGGTACACGTGCGGGACGTCGTGGAGACCATTGTTCTCGCCGCAGAAAGTGAACGATCTCCAGGGCAAGTCTATTTTTCGTCGAGCGAGAAGCCTTGCAGTTGGATGGAAGTCGGAAGACTGACTGCGAAAGTTATGGAGAAGAAAGTCGTAAGGATCCCGGTGCCGAAGACGTTCGTTTTCGCAATCGCCGCCTTCGCGGAGTTCGGAGCGCTGTTCAGCGACAAACCCGCGCTGATCAACTTGGAGAAAGCGAAGGAGATTGTCCATTCCGGGTGGATTTGCAGCGTCGAGAAAGCAAAAATTGAACTTGGCTACAAACAGAAGGTTGGATTGGAAGAGGGATTACGGGAGACAGTTACGTGGTATAGGGAAAACGGTTGGCTGTAGACAGATCGGGCAAGTAGACAATGATGATTTGCTTGACTATCGACCTTAGGTTTTGTATATTCTTGTCGTCCTTATTGGAC
>JAZGDE010000031.1:0-6576 GCA_036477295.1 Bacteroidota bacterium
TCATAACGCAGAACTTAGGTGACCTTCGGTGCTTTCTCCCGCGCTGTACAACCCAAGAGTCTATTCCCGATATCTTGGGAGCCTCACGACATTTCGGGATGTATCAGACTCTTCTCCAGGGGTAACATTTTCCTCTTACCTCCTGGTTTAAAGACAGGCCTGGACGAGCCCGATAGTTGGGCCGTCCTGAGTTCTTGTTCCGAATTTCCTCGGTTGGAGCTCCGGTCAGCTCGAACACTTCATCGCCAATGGCATGGGTGGTTGGGTAAACGCTCTTTGAAAGGTTTGAAAGTGCTGGTGGCAGGCAGGAAGAGAGATCGGTTGGGACAGCCTGTAGCGGGCAAGTTGTTAAAATAGGAAACCTGTGCCGATGTAGAACGCGGTGTGTTCAGCGCTTCTTGCAACTGCGAGGCTGATCGTATTCGAACGGTGAAGAGGTGCAATCAAGATTCCTCCTCCAGCCGACACATGCCATTTACCTGACGATTCTCCCTCTTGGAAAACGCGCCCCACGTCGGTCAGTCCGAAAAAGCCAAACATTCCCAAGAACACACGCACCTCCAAGTTTGTATACAGTGACGCGTGCCCGGCAAAACGTTGTTCTCGAAAGCCTCGCAGTGTCTTGGCACCTCCGACGAACGCTGCTTCATGAAATGGGGCCGTGCCCCACACCCTCTTTGCTCCAACCCTGAGCGCCAACGTCTGGTCGGCGGACTTCAAGGGTGACAGGTATGTCGATACCTCACCATGGATTTCTCCGAAGGACCCCCGATCAACGTCCAAAATCGCAGGGTATAAACTGGCACCGACACTTAGGAAAAATCCCCGCGTAGCCGCCACAACTCGATCGCGAGTATCTACTCGAATAGTTGCCTGAGCGCCGAGCTGGCTGAATGAGCCTGATCCGTAAGGACGTGCCTCAGCGAGAAATGACCTGCTCCCTCGAGTGGTATCGGTGGAAGAAACTTTCAACACCGGGCTCAGCCCAAATTCGAGTACGCCTCCCGCCGAAACGCTACCCGAAGGCTCCAAGATCATTTGCGTCTGGTTGACCTTGTAAAAGCTTCGTGACTCCAACTCCTCCGTTTCGTTCCCGAAACCGTAGAAGTGGAGGATCTCGATCCCTGACCACCGAGCGTGGAAGCGCGCATGAACGTGCTGGACGATATCTCGGAAGTCCTGACGGTAGTCGAGAACAAATCGATTTGCACCGGTGGCGTAACCAGCACTGAGCTGAATTCGGGAACTGTAGGGCTTTTTGAGGAAACCATAGCGATAACGCGTTGCCGCGGGCTCAATAAACAGCCCGAAGCCCCCGTCGAACCTGAGTTGAGGTGACGGTCTCCAGGTGTGGCCCCAATCAGGAGTAACTGCTTCATCTCGCCAAGCCACCGGCCGAGGTGCACTTCGACGAAACACTGCCGTGCTCGGCCCGCGAACAAAGATCGTTTCTGGTCCAGCGTCGTAGAAGTAAGTGTGGCGTCCCCGAACTCTGGACGAGTCGATTAACTCGTCTGCGCCGTCACCACCCGCGATGCGAACCTTGATGCTTCGCTGAACGGTACCCCGAACCACCGCCCGGTCAGCGCCGCCGTAGAGATAAAGGCGAATCTCGCGCGTCTCGCGCCGATCGAAGGTGCGGCGAAAAAAGAGTGTCGGCTGGATCTCTCCGCCATATTCACCCCAGTGATAGAGCTGCACTTGCACATGATCGTTGTCCAGCCGGTCAACTTCGACGAGTTCTGACCTGTTGGTCGCTTGGATGTCGGCATATTCGAAGACGAGCTCATAGAGCCGATTAGCAGCGTTGGGCAAACGATCTCGCCGCAGTTTGAGCTTGTGAGCAAGCGCCGCGCCCCCGATTCGGTAGTGTTCCGGAGGCAGGTGCTGGACAGCATCGTCAATCACCGAATCGGTAAGTTGTCCTTGGAGCACAGCAACAACCGAATCCCATGATGATTTTTCGAGACCGACGAGGAAGCGCCGGTCGAGATCCCATGCACTCCGCGTCAGACCGACGATGCTGGAATAATCCTCACCGAACGCGACGAGTCGTGGCTCGTAGAATCGGAGAATCCATTTCAAGACTCCGTCGAACCGGACAAAAGCTTGATCACGATCTCGGGGAATGGGCCGCCAGATGGAGCGCTCTCCGTCGTCGAACCGCGCCCATCGCCAGTTGTTGACGCTCCGGTCGCGATCTCCAATAAAGAGGTCAACCATCCGGGCACTGAGAAACTCACGCGCGTCAACACGCTGTCGCGGGTCTTGATCGAGGAGCGCAATCAGTGTCTCGGAGTCCTCAATCATGCTCGAACTAGCAAAACCCGGCGTGGTCCCCGGCCCTTCATCCGGACGCTCTTCAAAAAGCACCAACATGCCGGCAAACTCATCGCGGAACCTCCCGAGCCGTGGATCGTCTGGGAGAACCATGTATCGCGGCTCGGGATGAAGCACACCGACAGCTTTCAGCAAGGGAGCGACGACGAGCGCACCGGAAGGATGAAAAGCACTGATCTGGTCTTGAAGGAGGGAATGAATCGGCGTCCCGCGGATCTCAGGCATGCCTTGTGCCGGATCCTTGTCGACTGACCGAAAGACGTACCGTTTCCCATCTGCACCCCTCACGTGCAAGGTCTTGGTGGTCATACCGCCACCAATCCGGAGAGGGGTGATTCCACCGACCAGTTTCGACAGGTCTGCCACTTCGACCGTGAGGGGCTCAGTCCACAGTTCACGGTAGCCTCGTCCGGTGATCAAGGAGTGCAGCCAGCCTTTGTGATATCGAGGTCCAGGCACAACCCTTGCTGAGTCCTTTGCAACCACACGACCATCCTGCCTGGCTTGAGCAAAGACTCCAACTGGCAGCATTGCCCACAGCATTGTGAGGTAAATCAAACTGTTACGTGCCATCGATCGGAAAAGAAATGAATATCCCTCAAGGTATCATACCTCGCTCCTTTCCAAGGATTGATTCGGGTGATTAGGTTGCTGTGTACCGATATACGTCGGTGCCCGGTAGTCAATCAAACTTCCACATGATGGAGAATGGGGCGTGGAATGGCGGTATACTAAGGTGCACCCGGTGATTTCTTAGCCTTCTTGAGAACGTCAGTGGTAACCGTCTCGCCGGTCTCGATGAAGTGCTTCAGGCCGCTGATACCATCTCGTGCTATTGACGAAGCGGTCAACCCATTTCAACGTACTACGAACGTCACGAAATGTCGGGAACACCTGCTCCCTCTTCACTAAGCCCCAAGTTTCCGACCTTTGATCCGTACCCGTGCGTATTCTCTCCTTCGTCATTGCTGTTTGCTTATCTTCGATAACGAGCGCATCGGGCGTAACGAAAGCGATCACTTATTGATGCGAATCCACAGACAATTTCTCGCAGTACTCCTTGAACAACTGGAGATTCCTTTTAAAGGTTTCCGCATATCGCTTTACCACATTATTCGGAATAGTATCAATCTTCTGGGGAAATATTCTTAGTGTCAGATGCGTCGATCCATTAACTTGTTTTAGTTTGTAATCTGAGATGAAGTTCAGCCCGTTGTTTGTTTCACCTAGTTCCGTGTAATTTATCTCATTCTTACCGACTGAATTCTTCTTGGTGACAATATGAATCTCTAGGTCTTCGAACACACACGTATGAGATGCATTAATTCTGGGTATTGCTGGAATGTTTCTTATGTCTCTGATTCCCTCAACCCAATGAAACTTTGATTCTGTATCAATGAGAGTTTGATGAACTAAGAGTATCGGAGCATCAATCTGTATTGATAGAGCAAAAAGTTCGCCTTTGGTCTTTATATCTTCGGGCTGGGGTGGAGTTGGCACCAGTTGTCTCAAGGGGGTTAAAGGAATATATTTTATGTCGATTTCACCGAAATTCTCAACGTCCTCAATGTTCGATTCGATAGTAATCCAGCTCTCGTCGTTTGGAAGAACCAATTCTTGGTCCTTAAGGTATGCTTCCGAGAGCAGAAGGTATTCTTTGGTCGGAATATTGTTCTTCAGCAGGCTGTGAGCTAGGATCACATCTCGCCCGATGAGCTTATGAAAATCTTGAATCGCAACTTCTCTCAGCTCCCCGTAGTGAGTTATGAACTTCAATGTTAAGTTCGATGCCGTCCTGCACGCGCCACACCGGCAAACATTGTCTCGTTCAATTACCTTCAAATACGCGTGGAAATCGATGAACATCCTTTTCGCTTGTTTGATGATCTCCAGTGCTTTCGGCGCCTCACCCATCCTGTAGAACAAAACCGCATCGCCTTCAATCTCCGAAATAGTTAGACCTAGCTCATTCGCGTTAAGGATAACCTCAATCAATTCAGAGATGATATGATTGCTGTGCTGAATTTCAGTTTCGATAATAAACTTTGTAAATCCGCTGACATCCGGGATAAACAATAATGCCTGGGTTTCCATGATTATGAAGGTTTCCTACGCACAAGTGAGAATGAGAGTGCCAGTACTTTGCGATCGTCATGACATGTCGGGCGGTCCTACTCCTCCCTCTTGACGCCGAGCTTTTTCATCCTCGACTCCAACGTGGTCGGTTTCATCCCGAGAAGTTTCGCCGCTCCCTTCTCCCCGCTCACCCGCCATCCTGTGAGTTGGAGAACCTCGATGATGTGCTTCTTTTCCAGTTGTTCAAGGGTCGGCACCCCTGACCCGCTTGGAGTACCTCCAGGTTTCGAAATCCACTCGCCGAGCTCCAGCTCAGATCTCTGGCTGATGATGACCGCCCGCTCAATCACGTTCTCTAGCTCCCTGACGTTGCCAGGCCAAGAATAGGCCTGCAGAGACCGCATTGCCTGTTTTGGGATAGTCTCGATCTTCTTGCCCAACCTCGTGCCATGCTTCATCACAAAATGCCTGACCAGGAGCGGGATGTCCTCCTTCCGCTCGTGAAGCGACGGGATCTGTACCGGAAAGACATTGAGCCGGTAGTAAAGGTCTGCGCGGAACCTTCCCTCCTCCATCGCCTTAGCCAGATCACGGTTCGTGGCAGCTATGATCCTCACATCAGCTTTGAACGTTTGTGTGCCACCCACCCGCTCGAACTCACCCTCCTGGAGAACCCGGAGAAGCTTCACTTGCAGCTCCAGAGGGAGGTCACCGATCTCGTCCAGGAAAATGGTACCGGTATCCGCCAATTCGAAACGACCCAGCTTGCGAGACAAGGCACCCGTGAAGGCCCCCTTTTCGTGCCCAAATAGCTCGCTTTCGATAAGCCCAGCTGGGATGGCTGCGCAATTAACCTTCACCAACGGCTTGCCACCCCTGCCACTGAGTTTGTGCACGGCCCGAGCAACTAACTCCTTCCCAGTTCCGGTTCCGCCCAAGATGAGCACACTGGCATCGGTCGGGGCAACCGTTTCAACGGCCTTCAGGACCTTCTTGATAGCCGGACTTTGCCCGACCATCTCTTCGAATGAATGCTGGGTCTTGACTTCCTCCTGAAGGTAGACATTCTCAAGCCGCAGTTTATTCAGTTCCTCCTCTGCCTGCTTGCGTTGATTGATATCACGAAGAATCACTGTGTAGAGTTTCTGTCCGGCCGCCTCAACCTGCGAGAGCGTTCCCTCGATTGGAAACTCCTCTCCATCGGCTCGGCGTGCGGTTAGACCCTCCGGCACCCAGAGGTAGCGCTTTGCCTTGTCTTCCTCGTCGGAGGCTTGAATATACTCTGTAAGCAATTTGCTCAACCGATCGGAGAGCAAACGGCCAAAAGGCTGACCGATGGCTTCAGAGGCTGGCCAGCTGAACACCTTCTCAGCAGCTTCGTTAAACAGGGTGATGCGCTGTTCATCGTCGATCGTGATGATGGCATCCATCGCTGACTCTAAGATGCGCGAGAGCCGATTCTCACTATCCCGTAGTGCTTTCTCCGCCCGCTTTCGCTCCGAAATGTCGCGGATCATGGCAATCATGCAGGTCCGACCAGCAATGTCGATCACAGAAGCTGAAATCTCCGCAGGCAGAGTCTTGTGTGCCTTGGTCTGACACGTCAGTTCATTCGTCCAACCCTTCCCCTGCTGAAGAACCGATTGTGCAAAGGCCAGCAGCTGGGGCATTTCGTTCGGGTGGATGGCCGAGATGGGCATGGACAATAATTCCTCGCGGGAATACCCGAGCATGCTGCAGGCCCTCGGGTTCACGTCGAGGATTTCATCCTGTGCTGGATCGATGACGAAGATCGCATCATTGGAGTGATCAAATATTCTACGGAGACGTTCTTCGCTCCCCCGCAAAACATCCTCTGCGCGCTCACGCTCGGATTCTGAGGACTTGAGCGTAGCAATTTGGTCACGCAGATCGGCCAACTCATCCATGAGCTGGTCCTTCGTCTTGTCTTCACCTTCAATCTTCTGCTTCCTCATAGAACGAGCACGTTATAAAAGTGGAGCGACGTCAGGTGTAGGGAAAATGAAGAATGTTGTCGCTAGAAAGGTCAGGAAATAATCAATGCAGAGAGAAAAAGTTGACATATGCTCAGCTGATCAAACCTTCCACTGCTTCTCGGCAACCGCAGCATAGTCTCAGGTTTGCCTCTCTTAAAGTGCG
>JAZGDE010000032.1:0-8027 GCA_036477295.1 Bacteroidota bacterium
CTATCGAGCGTGCTAAAACGACACCAGTCTCTGCAGAACAATTGGCAGAAATCAAATCTCATCTCAAGTACAGTTTTGCGATGGGGTTGGACAACGCCAATTCGATTGCAAGGACTATCTCCCATTATGTACAGTTGACCGGGGATCCAGAGTCTGTCAACCGAGTCTATGAAATGTACGACAAGGTCATTCCAGGAGACATCGTGCCGGTTGCAAACAAATATTTCAGTGAAAACAATCGTACGGTCGTTCTGTTGACGCAGCAAGGAGTCGTTCAATGAAGACACGCTCATTCGTATTCTCAAGGCTGCTGATCGTTGGAGGGGTTCTAGGGTTACTACGAAGTGCTTCTGCAGAGAATCCGATAGATGTTACTGAGATGTACAGTGAGAACTCTCCTCTGATAACATTTCGGATCATACTTCGTGCGGGATCGATTAACGATCTGAAAGGGAAAGAGGGGATTAATGCGCTGACCGCCTCTATGCTCGCACGAGGTGGAACGAATGAACTCAAGTATCAGGAGGTTGTTGCGAAATTGTACCCCTGGGCGGCGAGCATCAACGTCCAGCCTGACAAGGAGATCACGACGTTTATCGGAAACGTGCACAGTGACCATCTCGAAAAATTTTACAAGCTCCTCTCGGACCTGTTGCTGAACCCCCGCTTTGATCCAGACGACTTCACCCGCAATAAAGACCTTGCGGTCAATTTCCTTGAAAAGAATCTTCGTGGTATAGATGATGAGAACCTCGGCAAAGAAGCGCTTGGGATCTCGATGTTTACAAGCCATCCGTACGGGACGGCAGGTGCAACGGTAGAGGGGTTAAAAGCAACGAGCCTTGAAGACGTAAAAGAATACTATAGAAAGACGTACACTACCGGTAGAATCTGGATTGGTATAGCCGGAGGGTACCCCAGATTATTCGTCGACCAGATGAAGAAAGATTTTAGCAAGTTGCCGGATGGAAAATTTGTTCCCGTAGCATTGCCCAGTCCGGAAAAGATTGAAGAGCTCGAGATTACCTTTGTAGAGAAACCGACGCGCGCCACTGCGATCTCGATGGGGCACCCTATTCCGATAACGAGAAAAGACAAAGACTACTATGCGCTCATGGTTGCAAACTCCTATTTTGGTGAGCACCGCACGTTCAACGGAGTACTGATGAACCGTCTGCGCGAAGACCGTGGCTTGAATTACGGTGACTACTCTTACATTGAGAGGTTCACCGGCGGAGTCACCGGTGTGTCACGGCTCCCCGATGTCAACACGCCATTGCGACAACAGTACTTCAGCATTTGGATACGGCCGGTGCAGCCGGAAAATGCACACTTTGCTGTCCGTGCGGCAATGTATGAGCTCGAGAAGTTTGTGGAAAATGGTCTGACAGAAGAACAGTTTCAGCGGACAAAAAAGTTTGTTATCAACTATTCGAAGCTCTTAGCACAAACGCTCAATCGACGGCTCGGCTACAAGATGGATTCTGAGTTCTATGAAACTGAATATTACATCGATAGGATTGAAAGAGAACTGAAGGCCCTGACTATAGACGACGTGACTAAGGCGATTAGGAAATACATCAGTGCAAAGAATCTAAAAGTTGCTATCGTCGCAAATGATCCAGAAGACCTGATGAAGGCGATGCTCTCGAATACCCCGTCGCCCATTACGTATGCATCCACTGTATCGGAGCGCATTCTTGAGGAAGACAAAGTGATCTCAACATTTCCACTCGATATCAACAAGATGCATTCCAAAATTGTACCTGTAGCGGAACTGTTTGAGAACGAGAGCCCCTCGTCGACCATCGGACGAAAGAGCCGTTGAGGAAGTCAGTAACAGGGCTAGCAGCTGAGTGATACGAGGTAGGCACAGGACTTTCGCCACGAATCTCGGGATTATTGAAAGTATTTAACCATATGCAGGTGAAAATCGGAAAAGGGACGCTGAAAGTCTTCCGAGGAGACATCACAGAACAAGAGACCGAGGCGATCGTCAACGCGGCCAACAATCACCTCTGGATGGGAGCGGGCGTTGCTGGCGCGATCAAGAGGAAAGGCGGCGCCGAAATCGAGCACGAAGCCGTCTCGCAGGGACCGATCGAGGTCGGAGGGGCAGTCCTGACAGGCGCCGGGAAACTCAAGGCGAAATATGTCATTCATGCGGCCGGCATGGGTCAGGACCTCCACACCGACGGCGAAAAGATCAAGAAATCAACCTTCGATAGTTTGAAGCTCGCAGAGGAGAAAAAGATCCAATCGATCTCATTCCCTGCCATCGGAACGGGAGTCGGTGGTTTTTCAGCTCGCCACTGCGCCAGGATTATGATCGGCGAATCAGTGAATCTCCTCCAGAAAGCAACCTATCTGAAGGAAGTTGCTTTCGTCCTTTTCGACGAGACCACCCTGAAGGCATTTCAAGACGAGCTCCAGAATCTGTTCTCAGCCAGAAAATCCTGAGATCCGACTCAGCGAGTTGTCCCGCTCCGACACGCCACGAAGTGTCACGAAGTGCACCGAAGGTGCCACTTCGTGGACCGCTTCGCGGGTGGGGACCTCCGATTGACGATCCCGACAGAGTCGTGAAGTTGTCCACTGCACATTTATCTTCCGTAGTGCATGCCGACGATCCTTGGTCGGTGTGCACGGAACTTTGGCATTACGAAGTTCGCGGCACAAGCCACAAACCGTGGTGGATAGGCGCATATGACTGCTGGGAGGGACTCCATAGTCCCGACCTGATCACGCTTTGGATACTAACCTGAGATATAGAATTTAGCCGCTCGGCGTGTCCCAAAGGTCCGAAGGACTCCTTCGGAGGATGATTCGGCAGAAGCCTTCGCGTTAGAACGAGGTTTGCGGACAAATTCTCTTGGGAGAAGGGATTGGGGCAAGCGTGAAAAAGGGAAGAGATCTAGGAAAAAATCTACTTATGCTTGATAACAAGCGTTTTGCTGTAAAACGTCTCCCCCTCAAATTCCTTTGCAAACTTTGCAATGTCAATCAAAGGCGGCATCATCGTAGGCTTTTCCTCTCCGAGAGGACCCCTGATCGTGCCTGCAATCATCGCCGGCCGCTCCGCGAACCTCCGGTGCATACGGAATCGTTTCTTCACCTCACGAATTTCATTCAGAACCTTCAACGTCAGCGCATCCTTTTCCTCCTCACCAGCAGCAACGTACGAATCAACTGACTGCTCGAGATCAAGTAGGCGCTCTCGCGAAACGAGCAAGTGAAGTTCTTCCTGGCCTTTCCGCTGGTCCAGTTGATACCAGCCTCTGCCCTTTGGAATATTATATTGCTTGTTCATCTTCCAATCATTTTCGAATTGACCAGATGTGTAAGGGAAGAGAACCTTGAGTTCTTTCTTCGAATCATACCAGAAGACGTACGCATAGCACTCGGTCAGAGGTTTGACCAACAGCTTGAAGTAGTCTCCTGAATAGAGCACGGTGTCTCGTTCGATCACTTGCGGTTTATAGAGCGGACGAGTGTCAGGGTTAGGGTATGCGACGAAGGCCCAATGAAATCGCAGACTGTCGGAGTCTGGCTGCCCGCCAGCAACAGACGTCGAGAACGTTAGGAGGAAAGTGAAGAACAATACGCTCGGAATAATCGCAACCGATCGTGGAATCTTCATGAGCAGCTGAGGCTATTTGTGCTGGATGATGATCGTTTTGCTGAAGAATGTGTTCGCTTCAACCTGGACGGCGAATTGTGTCAATTTGACCATCGTTGGGGCGCTTATACCCACCCCACCGGTTCCACGCACGTTGCCCGCTATGATCACGGGTTTTTCAGCGAACGTCGTGTGTTTCCGAAAACGTTTCCGGACATTTCGCACTTCGTTGAGGACCCTCGCCTTCGCAACTTCTTTCTCATCAGCAGGAGCCGTTGCATACTGCTCCAGCAATTTTTCCAGTTCCTTCAGCCGGTCCTTTGCAGCGAGCAGATAGAGTACTTCTCTGCCTTTGTTCTCATCGAGTTCATACCATTCGCGACCCTTAGGTATGTAATAGTTCTTTCCTTCTACCCAATCCGTGCTGAACTGTTCGAAGTCGTACGGAAACATCATGTGCAGGTCCTTCTTTGAGTCGTACCAGATCATGTACACGTAGCAATTCGTGACCGGCTGTACATACAACTTGAACTGGTCTCCCGAAGCCAATACCGTGTCACGCCCAATCGAAACAACTTTTTTTCTACCGCTCGGGTCAAGCACACCCACGAATGCCCACTTGAACCTCACATCCGTCGGCTCATCCTGAGCAATCAGAACTCCCGGATCCGACCCGCCCATAGAGATAGGAAGCATCATCACGAAAATTCCTGCAACCATAACAACGAGAACGCGTTTCATCATCCTATTCTCCAAAGCAATCGGTTAGTGTGGAAGGACGCTCATCGGCAAATCATGGTCGAACACGGTGGCTGATCGGAGCGGTCGCTGATTGCCGTTCGTCGCCCGCTTCACCTGGTCCTCTACGAAATCCATCAGCTCACCGACCGTCACGGTGTAATCGTTGTTTAAGTCGGCCTTTCCTCTCAGACCTTCGAGGAGATAGTACGTGAACACTCCGTGTCCAAGGTCCTCGCGTTCCTGCGAGACCTCCCCTGGCTGGCTTGCACTGAATACCACGATTCCGTCCTTTGCATTCGCCAGATCCGCGAGGTACCGGTTAATGAGATTGCTCTCGCCTCCAATGAAGCCCTTTTCTGCAACCCCTGTCGCCAGGATCCCACCGCTGTGACATGCGTCCGTGAAAATCACAACCTTCTTCGCTGCGATGTATCGAGACAGCGCTGTGTTGACGTCCCACATCGGAAATGCAGTGGTTGCGAGTTTCCTCGGGTCGGAGTCGTACGTGAGCAGATACATATTGTTCGGATTGCCCGGCTCAGGGGTACCGTGACCGGAGAAGAAGATCGTGACGAAATCTGTGTCGATCGCTTGACGCAAGAACTCAAACAATGCTGAACGGACGTTCTCTAATGTCGCTTGTTCATTTAGGAGAAGCCGTATGTGGTTTTCTTCGAAGGCTCCACCCTGCTTCGTTTTCAGAAATTCGTAGTACGACTGAGCGTCGTCGTCAGGATACATGAGATTCGGAATCCCCGGATTCTCGTAGCGGGAAACGCCGATGATGACTGCCCATCGCTGGGGTCCGACGCGCGGTTTCTCCGATCCGGAAACGATCGATGGCGTGAAGCCAGACACCCGACGCCTTAGATGCAGGATCTTCGAGATTTTTTCCCCCGATCGTGATACGGCGGTAACGCGCAGCTGATTGAACCCTGAGACAAGAGGTAGTGACTGCGTGATGACAGTGGCTGTATCTCTAGGTGGCAAGGGCCGCCCCACGCGAAACAGCTCGACCGCATTCAGTTCCGCTGTCCAGTAGTTCCAATCGAGCAGCAGTTTAACCTGCAAGTCAACCGAGGCCAGATCCGTTTCGAGATTATTTGGTGGAGAGAGGATTTCCAATGCCTGATCTTTAGTCAGTCTGTAGAAAGTCAATCGCCTCTCGGATGTGTTTCCCTTCCCATCCATTGCCCTTACGACAAGGACGTTCGCTCCTACGTTGACAAGCGGCACGGTGACTGCGAATGATCGAGAGACCCCCGGTTGGTCCGTTGGAGCATCACGCAACTGTGCGGATTGGTCGTTCACGAGGAGGCTTTGAACATCCCGATCGTCGGAAACAACGCCAGAAACGATCACCTTGTCATCGTAGAATCGTGCGTCGGAAGGAGGTTGTTCGATGGTTATCCGCGGAGCTGTGACGTCCGGTGGCCGAACGGAAACGTTCCAGAACTGAAGAAAACCGTCCGCAGTGAGAACCGCGAGCTGACCGTTCCGCGGCACAACGTTCAATCCGAGAACCGCATGCGATACAGAAATGGAGTCCAGCAGTCTGCCTGTGTCGATACTCCACACATGTATCGCCGATCGGTTTGCCATATACACCCACGGCTGATCCGGAGCGATGGCAACACCCGACGGAGCCGTCGCGGAGGCGGAGATCGTTCTGACCAAGATGCCCTTCGCCAGGTCCCAGATCCTGAGTTCACCGCGGTTGTCCACAGCCACGAGATGCTTGTTGTCAGGAGCCAAGAGCAGCTGAACGATCGGATTCCCTTGAGTTTGGACTTTCTTTAGCTGCTTACGAGTTGCAGCACTCCACTGGATGAGCGTCCCATCCTCGCTGCCCGAGAAGAGATGCGCACTAGTCGGATCGAATGATAACCCTGCAACGGTTGCAGCGTGACCTTTCAGCGTTGCCAGCTTGTCACCCGAGAGTACGTCCCACAGGAGGATCTTTTTATCTGTGGAACCGGAGGCGAGGGTTTTTCCGGTGGGATCAAAAGTCAGGGAAGAGATTTCTCCGCGGTGCTTGTCGAGCTTCATCTTTAACAGACCGTCCGGAACGCTCCAGAGTACCACCCGTTTATCGACTCCACCGCTTGCGAGAGTCCTTCCGTCTTTCGAGAATTGGGCTGAGCGCACTGTCTTCCTGTGACCCACGAGTGTCTTGACCGTCGTCTGCGATTGTCGGTCCACAAGGCGGACCGAATTGCCCACACCGAAGACTGCGATGAGGTTCCCGTCCGGATGAAGGGCGAATTTGGCTTGACGGCTCTGGCTTACACGGACTTCATCGAGCTTCACAATTTCAAGCTCCTGGCTGAGACTCGATGTTGCCGAAGCAAGAACGATCAAGCTAGTGTTCAAGAAGATCGCGATTCGCATCACATGCACCATCCTTGACAGAGCGTATTCAAGATAATCGAAAATATAATAGAATAAGTCAAGTAATCAGTGTAGAGCAAGGCCACGCGATCTGCAAGATTGTCGCATGGATCACAGAAAGACTGTTGCCCGCATCACAGCAAAACGGGTTGACAATCCAGCATGATTTTTCTATATTCCGTTTGCCCTTTCCCGAATAGCCGCAAGAACGTTCTTGTTCTTCCCCGGTCCGGAGTGCACGATGCGAACATCGATCTCAGGCCTCTTTGTTCTCTTTTTCACCGTCTCATCGTTTGCTCAGCCCAACGAAATTTTCCTGAGGGTAGGAAAATCAGGAGGACTCTTCGGCAGTGGAAAACCTCGCTACGTCCGCATCGCCCTTTCGACAAAGACTATGGAAGCGGATTTAAACAGCGTGAACGTCAATGAGGGCGATTTTTACTATTTCAGCTGCCGCACGAGCAAAGCGTGGAGAATGGACACAAAATTTGTGGGAAAACAGCTGCCGAACATGACGATCCAGCAGGGCGAAAAGCTCTTCAAGCTCGAGTACCGAGGCAGTCTCATCAGGGAAGGAGACTCAACGGCAATTCTCATCGGTTTCAGCGATGCACTAAAGCTGGATCAACCCCTTGTTTTCCAGTTTCCTGAGAAGAAGGACATCGTTTCAGCCGAATTGACGATCCCAGAGCAATTTTGGCCCGGATATGATCAGTACTTTGCGGCGTATCAACGCGGAAACCGATCGCTGGAGAAGGGAAGACACAAGCAGGCAATTCGCGCCTACGACGAGATCCTCACGGACCGCAGTTCTGCGATGTTTTCCTTTCACGGCGACGCAGTGCGAAACCGAACTCGCTCTTTTGCCGAGTTCCTTGATTTGGGCCTGAAGACTTTTTCCAAGCTCACATCCGACCTGAAAGTTCCGCTTCCAGAAGCGATTCGGGAAACCGAAAGACTATTGCAGGACGTCACGTTTGTCGTCGATTCGCTCTCGAATCCTTTGGCGGATCTCAGCCCGGATGTAAGAGCTATCCGGATCGTTTCCGAGCGAGCACGCGACGCAGGAGAGGGAATGCAACTTCTGCTTGAAGTGTACCGACATCAGCTCGACGAACAGAACACACGCTGGATAATTGAAGGTTCTGCATCGGCGATGACTCCGTTTAAGTACATCTACATGATGGAAACACTGGCGTACGCCTTTACGTCGCTCGAATTTGAAGATACCTCTGCAACTCCTTTCCTCCCTTCGCTGTCTCCAGAGCTGGAAAGC
>JAZGDE010000033.1:0-9909 GCA_036477295.1 Bacteroidota bacterium
GGCCAGTCGCATGAGCCGGCCGTAATCATCGAGGACGGTCGCAGGCGTCGTCTTTAGCACGGCTACTTTCGCATTCATCTCACGTCTCACCCTGCTCGGAGGTTTTGGACAGCTGCCCCCCCTCGGGGGAAATTTGAACCCGCACGGCCTCCTTGATGCTCACGTGCTCTCGGTAGAAATAGAAGAGCCCGACAATCGTAATGGCGATGTATCCCACCGCGTGTGTCACCGTAGCATAGCTGAGCGCGAGGGTTTCCCCCACTCCGTACAACCGCATCAGCGTTTGGGTGGCAAAGTAGTGATACGTCCCTGTTGCACCCGGCGTCGGCAACATCACACCGAAACTTGTCACGACTACCAAGACACCTGCGGAATACAGGTCAAGGGAATAGACACCCACCAAGTCGAACCCGAAAAATGGAATGTAGAGCATGAGAATATACCACGCCCAGATGACGAGACTCAACATCGTAATCGCGAAGTAGCGCCGCGGTTGCTTCACGAACAGAAAGCCGTCCAAGAACGATAAAAATATTTTCTCCATCCGGTCCGCGATACCCCGGGGGAGCGGACGTATCATGAACCGGAGGATCGTGAGTCCCAGTTTTCGTCTGAGCATAAGCAAGAGAAAGACGAACAAGATTCCAACGGTCGAAACTGCTCCGACGATCCCGACCTCCGTTAACCACGGAAACGACTCAATGAGAGGACCGCGATAGAATATCAGAAAAAGGACGAGGAAGAACAACAACGTCCAGACGTCGAGGATACGTTCAACAAACACCGTACCCAGTGCAGCGCTCTTGGAAAGTTGTTCCCGCCTTCCGAGCGTGTACGGCCGCACGAGTTCACCTAGACGGGGGATGAAGTTGTTCACCAAGTAGCCAACCATGAGTGCGGAGAACAGGTTGTGCAGCGAAATTTCACTTTTAATGGGATGCAGCAGAATTCGCCATCGAAGTGCCCGGAATCCATGGCTGATGAGGATGCACGGCACCATCAGCAGGACCCAGACATAATCGGCATGCTGGAGATCGATGCCCAACTGTTCCCAATCTGTACCACGAAAGGCGAGGTAGAGGAAAAAACCCGTG
Source organism: Bacteroidota bacterium (assembly GCA_036477295.1). Taxonomy (GTDB): domain Bacteria; phylum Bacteroidota; class Ignavibacteria; order UBA10030; family JAZGDE01; genus JAZGDE01. The sequence continues at coordinate 1,095 of JAZGDE010000033.1, forward strand.
AGGAGAATACTGAAGCCATATGTTACGGCTGCGCGCAGGTTCCGCTTCATGCCACCTACTGAGGGTGTGAGCGCATGTCGACGACCTCGACACCGGCAGGCACGACGAACCGAAATTTCCCGTCATCAATGCCACGATTGATCACGATGTTTCGGACCTCATACGTCGTCTTGGTTTCGTTCTGGTCTAGCAGCTCCACTTTTCGTATGAGCCAGGTTTTGTCTTCAACCCACAGCTTCAAAGACTGGATGAACGAGTCGTCCGATTTCGGAACCAGCTTGAGGACATAGCTCATTCCAGAACTCAACTTTTGTTTCCGAAGCGTTGTCGCAGAATAGTCCGTTGGCGCCCGGAACAAGAACTTTTCCGGTGAAAACGAGCGAGGCGTCTCCACGTAATGATCGATCAGAACCTGATTCGTGACGGGTGAATACGACCACACGGTCTTGCCGTCGGTCACGATCGTCTGCTGTTCGGTCTGAACCCGATACTTCGGACCCTTCTTCATGTACACAGTTCCTTCGCTCGTCTGCTGTACCCTCGAGAGACTGAACTTCGTCGATTGGAAGAACTCCACCCGTGCGTCAACGATCCCTTCGTACCGTTTCCGGAGCTTCTTGAGAACATCGCCCGCCGATAGATCCTCGCCAGCAAAGGCCTGGAGTGTGAGCGCCGTTGATAGACAGATGAGAATCAGCCTCGGCGCCGTCCGCTTCATACAGCCTCCATCCTACTCCAGGTTCTTGAGGATTTGATCCAGATGTCCTTCGCTTTCGACCAGAACTTCCCGCGCCTTGCTTCCGTCAAACGCACCGACGATCCCGACAGCCTCGAGCTCGTCGACGATCCTCGCTGCTCGAGAGTAGCCTACCTTCAGGCGCCGTTGAAGCAGCGATACTGAGCCCTGCTGATGACGGACGATCAGTCGTGCCGCCTCCTCAAAGAGCTCATCGCGGCTACCTCCGACGCTACCCCCCCGAGTCTGTTTCCGCGCGAGCTGCGACGGAAGAATGTACGGTGTGCTGTAGCCCTTCTGCTTTGCGACGTGAACGACGACATGTTCCACATCATCGGTAGAGATGAAGGCGTTCTGGATTCGGACCGGCTTCGGGCTTCCAACCGGCAGGTAGAGCATGTCTCCGTTTCCGAGGAGCTGCTCGGCACCATTCATATCGAGAATCGTCCGCGAGTCAGTCTTGGATGCTACCTGGTATGCAATCCGGGACGAAAAATTCGCCTTGATCACACCGGTGATCACATCGACCGAAGGCCGCTGGGTGGCAAGGACGAGGTGGATGCCAACCGCACGGGAGAGCTGAGCAAGCCGGGCAATCGGTTCCTCGACTTCCCGAGCTGCGGTGAGTATAAGGTCCGCCAGCTCATCGATGACGAGGATCAAGTACGGCAACTTTCGATGTATGTGCCCATTCTCCCTGTCTCTGAGTCTCCCTTCCCTCACCCGCTGGTTATAGTCCAGGATATTCCGCAGGCCGGCATTTGCCAGCAGGTCGTACCTCCGTTCCATCTCCAGTTCGACGCTCTTCAACACCGCAACGGCATTCTGTGCCGTCGTCGCGATCTCCTCATCTAGATCGGGCGACACCGCGAGGAAATGGTGGCGCAACTTTGCGTATACGGAAAGTTCAATTTTCTTCGGGTCGATGACGATGAATTTAACATCTGAAGGGTGGAGCTTAAAAACAAAACTCATCAAGATCGTGTTGATCCCTACGCTCTTCCCGGAGCCCGTCGATCCTGCTATCAACAGATGCGGCATTCGGGAAAGGTCATCCGTGAAAACCTCTCCCGAGATCGTCTTTCCGATCGCCATGGGAAGGATTGCCTTCGACTCGCGGAACTTGGGCGAATTCACAACGCTGCGGAACGGGACGATCGCTGGATTGCGGTTCGGTATCTCGACTCCGACTGTCCCTCTACCGGGAATCGGGGCGAGAATTCGTATCCCTTTAGCTCGGAGCGCAAGGGCAATATCATCCGCCAGACTGACAATCTTGCTGACTTTCACGTCCGAAGCAGGAACCAGCTCATACAGCGTCACGACAGGTCCAGGAGTCACACTGACGCTTTCAATCTCGATATCGAAGTGGGCGAGCTTTTGTCGGAGAAGGTCGGCGTTCGCTTTGAGCTCGCTCTCCTCAACCTGCTCCAATTGGTGGGGAAGCTCGAGGAGTTCGACGGATGGAAATACATAATCGATCTCCGCTTCAGCGCCAGCTTCGGTCGCTTGCCGGTGTGCCTTCTGAATCTCACCGGACTCCCTCGTTTCTTCCTCCGTTCGCTCCACCAGTCTGAAGTCCCGTGGTTTCGACACGGAGGCAGTTTTCTCTTGTAGACTCACTGCATCGACGTCTTCGGAAGACCTTTCCGCATACAGAAGCTCAGAAGCTTTTGACATCGACGGCTTCTCGCGTCTTCTTGGAGTCTCGAGGGTTTGTTCACGCTTGATGATGGTGACCCCAGCAGTTCCTCTCGCCTCGTGACGCCTGCGGCGCCACCCTTCAAGCCACCTGCTCCACCACGCTGCAAGGACATTCAATCCGTCCTTGAGTCGGCTAAGAGTTTTTCTCAGATCAATTTTTGTGATCACCATGAGGGTGATGAGCAACGCAGCGAGGAGAGCGATCGCTCCTCCCACCTTACCGAGCATACTCGTTAACACGCTCGCGACAAAATCACCGACCGTGCCGCTCCACGACATTCCAAGGCCGGCATCGGGCAGAATGACCCGTGACATGCCCATCGAAGACGAAACCAAGAGAACAAGAAGCAGCACGTAGCTCGTGATGAAAGCGAGTCGACGATGACCCCGACCGCGGATGATCGTCCAGCCCCATGCGAAGAGCAAGAAGGGGAACGTGATCACGCTGTAGCCGAAGCTCCCGTTGATGAGAAAGTTCGAGATGATCGCTCCAACAAGTCCAAGCCAGTTGTGCGTCGATTCGGCTTTCTGTCGTATGAGCTCGTCTCCCGTAAGAACTTTGTAAAGATCAGAAAATCGCACGTCCGTACTCGCTTCGTCCGCTGGCGAAAAGGATACGATACTCAGAAAACTCAGCAGGGCGAGCACGATGAGCAGAATCGCGACGATTTGCTTGTTCCGCTCAGCAGAACTCCGGGTAACCTTTATTTCTTTCAGATGCTCTTCATTCATCGTTCAAGATCCCGCCCTGACTGTGTGGCGGCTCCGCAGTTTCTTTGTCCTCCCTCTCGCTGTCTTGAGTCTTCGAATGACACTTCCTTCGAGGGTCGGAAGAACGGGCACAGTGTCCACTCCCGCACACAGCTTGATGTCATCTTCAAAACCGAGGTCCGTGAGGTATCGCCCGTGTTCGGACGTCCGGAGCGCTTTCAAGATATTCTTTCCAAAATTCTTGTACAGCGTTAATGCCATGAGTGACGAGTCTGTAAACTCAACTTGTTCAGCCTTCTCGAGGAGTTTTGAGACGATCATCCCACCGCACAAAGTGTCCTCAAGCGAAAATCCGTCGGTTGACCTCCCAGCGCAGAGAAGCGCGATTTGCGCTCCAGTTCCGAGGAGAAAATCGACGACGCGAGAGATATTGACGAATGCGGCAAGCACGACTCGCTTCGCGTGCCTCCCCTTCAGGACGGCCTGTGAACCGTTCGAACTGTGGAAAATGATAGATTTTCCCTTCACCACATGCTCGGTGTATTCGAGGGGTGAATTACCGAGGTTGAACCCTTCAATCGTTTTCGCATTTCGTTCGCCGCCCAGCAGTGTAACATCACCGAACAAATTGGTCCCCATCTTCACGGCAGACTCAACACTGGTTACCGGAATGATCTCCTTCGCGCCGTTCAGAAGAGCCGTCGCGATCGTGGTGCCGGCCCGCAGGACGTCGATCACAACCACGACCCGGTCGCGGAACTGTAATTCGTCTGTCTGCAAAGCGTTAAAGTACAGTTCGACTTTCATGGTCGGTACTCTTATTTCCGGAGAAATGGCAATGGGACAACGTTTGCGTGAACATCTCGATTCCGTATCCGAATCCCGATCGAGCTTCCGGGCTGTGAGTGATCGACCGCAACGTACCCTAATCCGATACCTTTTTCGAGAGAGGGAGAAAACGTACCGCTCGTTACATGACCGATTCCCTTACCGTTGAGTACGATCTCGCATCCATGGCGCGGCAGCATTTTCGCTCCCCCGTCTGAGGCGTCCAACGTGAACCCGGCGAGTTTCCGCCTCAAGCCCTCTTGCTTGACTTTCAGCAGAGCCGCACGGCCGACGAAATCCCCTTTTTCAAGTTTCGTAATCCAGCCCAGACCCGCTTCGAGCGGGTTCGTCATCTTGTCAATATCGTTTCCGTAGAGACAGTATCCCATCTCAAGGCGCAGCGTGTCACGCGCGCCGAGACCCGCCGGACCGATTCCAAATTCCCTTCCTGCATCTACCACTTCCTGCCAGACAGTCCGGACCGTCGAGGAGTCTCCACGGACATAAATCTCAAATCCCACCTCCCCTGTATATCCAGTTCGTGAGATGACCATCGGAACCCCTGCAAGAGTCCCCAGCGAGAACGAATAGTACTTGATCCGAGACAACTCCACGTCAGTGAGTTTTTGCAGCGTCACGAGCGACTTCGGCCCCTGGACCGCAAGCAAGGAGATATCGTCGCTGACGTCGATGAGCTCCACGCCGTCGGACAAGTGTTCCTGCAACCACTGGAAATCTTTTTCTGTGTTCGAGGCGTTTACAACCATCATGTAAGAATCGCCGAGATGGTAGACGAGCAGGTCATCGACAATGCCTCCGTCTTCGTAACACATCGCCGAATACTGAGCTTTGCCCGCTGAAAGTTTTGAAACATCATTGATGGTCATCTTCTGCAGCAATGAGGCGGCGTTCTTCCCCTGGATTTTGAACTCCCCCATATGCGAGACGTCGAACACTCCGACCGAGCTGCGCACGCGCCGGTGCTCCTCGATGATGCTCGAGTACTGCACCGGCATCTCGAAACCACCGAACTCGACGAGCTTGGCACCGAGCTCTCTATGGACGTCGTACAACCGGGTACGCTTCATAATTCCTGTTTCAACGCTGCACTTTGCTCCAGTCGGAGAGAAACTGCTCCAGCCCGATGTCCGTCAGAGGGTGTTTCATCAACTGCTCAAACACCTTGTAGGGCATCGTCCCGATGTCGGCACCTATCATCGCAGCCTCGACGACGTGGACGGGATGGCGGATGCTGGCGACGAGCAGTTGAGTCGCGTAGCCGTAGTTCCGGTAGATGGTGAGGATCTGTTCGACCAGCTGCATCCCGTTGCCAGCGATATCATCGACACGACCGACGAAGGGGCTGATGATGTACGCTCCAGCTTTAGCAGCCAACAAGGCTTGTGTGGGCGAAAAACAGAGCGTGACGTTGGTCCGGATCCCTTCGACTTTCAGGCATCGGACGGCCTTCAAGCCCTCGCTGAGAAGCGGAACTTTCACGACGATGTTGTCTGCGACCTTCGCGAGGTCTCGACCCTCCTTCATCATGCCGTCGAACTCCGTAGCCACGACCTCCGCACTCACATCGCCGCGGACGATTTCGCAAACCTCCTTCAGGATTGACTTGAAATCGCGACCTTCTTTCGATACGAGGCTCGGATTCGTCGTGACCCCGTCGAGGATACCGAGCTCGTTAGCCTTCCGAATTTCTTGGACATTGGCCGTATCGAGAAATATTTTCATCTGTGTGCCCTTTTCGTCGATTTACATCCTGTATTCTTCTGTAACATCTTTGCTTCGTTTGCGCGAAATGAATCGGAACTCTTCGACTGGCAGCCTCGACTCAGGCTCAATCTTGATACGCACGAAGAACTTCAGCCTCAGGCGCGTGAGCCGACTGATCGTACCTTCGGTCAAGTATTGAGCGATCGAAGGATTGCATCGGAGGATCAGACGAAACTCTCTCGACTCGGATCTGAATCGTCGAATCCAACGTTCGATCTGGTTGAGGATCGCTGGCTTGGACTGGACAAGACCGCTCCCGCCGCAGGTCGGGCAAGGCTCTGTAAGGCTATGCATGACGCTCCGCCGGATCCGCTGCCGTGTGATCTGGACGAGCCCGAATTCCGTCATCGGCAATACGGTCGACTTCGCGCGGTCCTTGCGAAATTCCTTGCGGAGTTCATCGTGCACTTTTTTCTTGTTCCGATCGTCCTCAAGGTCGATAAAGTCAACGATAATCAGCCCACCGCTGTCTCGCAGTCGGAGTTGATGGACGACCTCTCGCGCAGCCTCCAGATTTGTCCGAAGCGAATTGAGTTCCTGTTCCTTCTTCGCAGCGTACCGACCGCTGTTGACGTCGATGACGACCATCGCTTCCGTCTGCTCGATGAAGATGTACCCTCCGCTCTTCAGCCACACCTTCCTGCTAAAGGCGGTCGCGAGTTCCTTCTCGATCCCGTAAACGTCGAAGATCGGTTCCTTCCCCTTGTACAGATCGACTTTGTCGAGCAAGTTCGGTTGCACGTACTTCACGTAGGCTCGGGTTTCCTTGAACAGCTTCTTGGAATCGACGGTCACGCGTTCGACCTGATCACCGAAGAGATCCCGAATGACTCTCGAAGTCGTATTGAGATCCTTGTACAGGAGGGCTGGAGCTTTTTCGTTCTTGACACTCTTCTCGATCTCCTGCCAGGTGTTGATGAGATCCTGAAGGTCTTGCTGGATCAGCTCTTCCTGCTTTCCTTCTGCGACCGTGCGGATGATTGCTCCGAACCCGGACGGCAACAGGTTCCCAACGACCTGGCGCAACCGCCGCTTCTCCCGAAAATTTGTGATCTTCTTCGACACCCCGACCTTGCCGTTCGAGGGCAGCAGGACAAGAAATCGACCCGGCAGAGAAATTTCCGAGGTCACCCGAACACCCTTCTTTCCAATGGGTTCCTTCGTCACTTGGACGAGGACGTCTTGTCCAGTCTGGAGCTGAAATCCTAATTGTTCAATCTTCCTATTATCCCTAGGCCGTCCTCGCTGCTCCCGCGGCTTGGAGACTGACGTTGCTTCACTCCTCAAACCACCAGCACCTCCCAAGGCGACTTCTTCCCCATTCTCCTCCGAGTCTATTTCTTCACCCCCACTCATAAGGGAGAAATATTCATCGAGCGGTTTCCCGATGTCGGAGAAATGGAGGAACCCATCTTGTCCGAGGCCAATGTCGATGAAGGCTGCCTTGATGCCGGGCATAATTCGGGCCACTTTGCCGAGATAAATATCTCCGACCGACCTCCCCTTTTCTGGGGTCTGGACGAAGAATTCTGCCAGCCGCCCATCCTCCGTGATCGCGATGCGGATCTCGTTCGCGGTGGCATTCATGATAATTTCTTTTTTCATATGTTTGTGTCCACTCTCGCTTCTTCGAAAAAGTTTCCGATCGACGATTCATGACCAACTCTCATGATACCGACCCCTGTCCTAGCCTGCTATAGAACGATGCCCCCAAAGCGTGGGGGCATCGAATAACACAGAGGTCAAGCTAACCCCGAATGCTTCGGGGTAAAACTGCGTCACACAAGAACGATTGCCGACCGTTGCTTCCTTCCGGACCTGGCGGGGTTGGGCAACGCCCTGTTGCACAGGCCTTGACCTCTGTCTCTTTCGAATCGTCTCTTCCGTGAAATCCACCTTCAAAGGAGAAAACAGTCAAACACTCTTCGATGCTCTCACCCGTTTACAGGCTGCAAGAACTAGTCGCCTGCATTCGTGGAGCTGAAGGGACTCGAACCCTCAACCTTTCGGATGCGAACCGAACGCTCTCCCGTTGAGCTACAGCCCCAAATTCCGGGATCCGTTTCCTCTCCCACGTGTTCCGATCAAGGCGACTCCTGACAGAAGTGCACATTTTCCCGACCATTCCTCCGTCCTGCAAGAGCCCGATGGACGATCCGCACAAGAGTCTAACTGTGATTGTCGAGCATCTTGGAACGTCTTACGTTCCTTGCTCGAGATCCATTATCCATCGGCCAAGTTCAACCGTGTCCATGGCACCGATCCATCGGGACGCCACAAGGCCTTGTCTGGCTATGGCGGGAGGGGCGGGATCCCGATTATCGATAGATATGACTAGGGAGCGGGAATGGTCGATGCGCACGGTGAAGGGACTCCTCTGAACGAGTCTCTTTGGCGAAGCCACCACTTTTCACGAAGTTCCCGCGGCGAAGCCGCCACTTCGTGAGTGGACCGCTTCGCGGGTAGCGGGACTTCGGAAGAGTCCTTCCCCGAAGAGGTTTCCTTCGCAACGAGAAGTGATCCTTTGGATCGGACCTTCGGAGTCTAAATTGGCGGGCCGCTTGTCGTACTGTTCGCCACTTCCCGGAATCGCTATCCGATGGGTTTTCCGATGGGTCGAGGCTCTTGGACTGCATTGCAAACAACAGCCACTTCCGGATTCACGTTGCTCTTGAGATGGAATTACAGATTTTTCTCGCCAAGCAACTTTCGAATTCAGGTGTCCCAAACACCCCGCGGAGGAAGCGTGTCTGCAAAGGATTTCATAAAACCGTAGTACGCCCGATGATCGAGCCCGCCGCCCTGACGTTGTCTTGGAGACTCTCCAGATCCACCTGAATCCTAAATCCTCGACCACTTGACTTGGAATGCGGAACTGCCAGTATGGAATGTCCAATCACCCGCACCCATGCAGACTCTTCAAGAATTGCCAAATCGGCTGAGAATGTTGTTCGGCAGGCGCTGCTGTATCATCAGATTGGGTAATGACGTCCGCCAACCTCGAGCACGCACACTATGAGAAAGAACACGCAAAGCGAACTCAACGAAAAG
>JAZGDE010000034.1:0-2313 GCA_036477295.1 Bacteroidota bacterium
TGTATAATACGAAGGAGGACGTGGACCGATTGATGGCGGGCCTGGAGAAAGTCAAGGAGGTATTTGCTGGTGTCCTTGCTCAGTAGCCTCTACTCTGAAGTCGTTCTGGGACATTACAAAGAGCCTCACAAGTTTGGCGAGTCAAAAGGGGCTGATATCAAGGCAAAAGGTTTCAACTGATCGTGCGGCGATGATCTTCAGATATTTGTCGAATTGAACGAAGGCGTTATTGAGGATGTACGGTTTGGCGGAGAGGACTGCGCGATCAGCCAGTCCTCTGCATCGATGATGACTGACAGGATGGTGGGGAAGTCGCTGGAGGAGACAAAAGAATTTGTGGAAGAGTTCAGGAAGATAATCACAGGAGAAAAAGAATTTCCTGAAAGCGCGGAGTTCGAAGAACTCGTAAGTTTCAAGGGAGTGAAAAAATATCCTATCCGTGTCAGACGCGCATCACTGGCATGGGACACAGTGAAGGAGGGAAATGCTAGCTACGAAGCACAAAGGAATGGCCACGCAGGTTCGACATAAACAGTATCGCGATTAATGGGGAGGATTTCAAATGTCAGAACATACGGGTATGACGAAAACAGAAGCCACGGAGGGACTCGCCATCACACCGAAAGCTGTCGGTGAAATTAAACGTATAAGAGCGGAAAATCGCGTCCCAGAGGCGTTTGGACTCCGCGTGGGAGTTAAGGGCGGAGGATGCTCTGGGATGTCCTACGTGCTGGGGTTCGACGAAAAGCCAAAAGAAGAAGATGAGACATTCGAGCTTCAGGGCGTTACCGTGTTCATCGATAAAAAGAGTCTCACGTATCTTTCTGGCACACAGCTCGATTTCACGGACGGGCTGAACGGAAGCGGATTCGTATTCAACAATCCCAACGCGAAGAAGACTTGCGGATGTGGTAATTCGTTTGGTGTCTAGACGGAACTCACATCCGTAATTGAGGGCGGAACATCAACACTTGGTAGATAAATGTTCACCGAGATGGTGTCCCGTTTTTCGTGGGTAGGTGAACGTTTGTGAACAACCATAACTTCGGACCGACAAATGGATAACGAGATCAATATCCAAGCTGAGATCTTGAGTGATGAGACGTGCCAGTTCACCGTTGGTCAACCCGTCTATCCAGAGCAATCGGCGAATTTCTCTGACAGCGAAGCGGCGAAGGGTTCCCCACTGGCCGAAGCACTTTTCGAGATTGAGAATGTGGTCGGCGTCTTGGTATCACACAACATCGTAACGGTGACAAAGTCGGGCAACGACGAATGGCCTCCGATCGCAAAGAGGATTGGAGCGATTATTAGAGAACAGCTCCAGTCGGGAGCTCCAGCGATCTCAGAGTCAGTAAAAGCAAATATTCCGTCGGGCGATGTCATCAAAGAAAAAGTCCAGGAGCTCTTTGACACGCAGATTAACCCCGCAGTGGCGCAACATGGAGGAAATGTCGAACTCGTTGACGTGAGGGGCAATGTCGTCTACCTGCGGTTGGGTGGGGGCTGTCAGGGCTGCGGTATGGCCGACGTTACGCTGAAGCAGGGTATCGAGCACGCGATACGCTCTATGATACCGGAAATCGGGGAAATCCTCGACGTCACCGATCACGCCGGAGGCAGGAATCCTTACTACTCTCCCCAGAAGAAATAAGAACTGACGTTAGATCTTGAAGCGAGTCTTGCTGCTCATACCGACTACCAGTTACCGCACTCAAGCATTTCTCGACGCAGCCCGAACTCTCAACGTAGAGTTAACCGTCTGTTCCGAGCGCCCCAACGTTTTCGCGAAAAGGAATCCGGGTGGCCTCCTCACACTCGACTTTACCATGCTAGATTCTGCCGCTTCGACTGTTGTCAATTTTTCCAAAGAATTTCCTATTGATGCTGTCGTTGGGGTGGACGACCAATCGACGATCGTCGCAGCCAGAGTGGCCGAGATGCTCTCACTATTGCACAACTCGGTTGCTTCCGTCACAGTAGCAAGAAACAAGTATCGAACCCGTGAAGCCCTTGCGCGAGCCGGTCTTCCGGTTCCGAAGTATGCGCTGTTATCATTCGGCGACGATCCAGCAGAAGTGGCACGATCGGTGGACTTTCCATGCGTACTCAAGCCGCTAATGCTGTCGGCAAGTCGTGGGGTCATCCGAGCGGACAATGAGGAGGAGTTTGTAGCTGCTTTCCGTCGGCTCGGTAAGATTCTCGGAGAGTCAGAATTTGCCCGCGACGTGGATTCACAGCACTGTGTTGTCGAGGATTTCATTTCTGGAACCGAAGTGGCCCTCGAAGGGCTTCTCGTGAAGGGAAAGCTCA
>JAZGDE010000035.1:0-11547 GCA_036477295.1 Bacteroidota bacterium
GGAATTCGTCTGCTTAAAAGGCAGATGCTCTACCCCTGAGCTACTGGCCCGTGCCCGATGGAGAACCCTAACGGCCGAAGTCCACACCTTCGGGACAACATCACACGTCGAACTCCCACAAGATAACAAACGAACCCAAGTTTGTCAACGGTTCGCAGACGGGGTCCAATCTAACCGTCCTTTCCGGCTTCGGTCTCAGACCGCAACTCGATTTCCTCCCTCTTACGCTTCCGGTAGAGAATTCCGAAGGGGATAACCACGCAATACCCGAGCACTAACAGGATCGGGGCGACGACTAACGGGAGGAAGCCCTCGACCGAACCCTCCAGCATGGCCAGATACCCCACCAAAATGAGGAGAAGACCGGCTCCGATGATCAAGTAGTTGGATCTTTCGAGGGGAAGCACCTCCCGTCGAGCTGTACTCCGTCTCCGTGCCTTTCCGCGCGAAGGTTTTGGCATCGATGCTCCGCGTATTTTCGCCCTATAAAAAAGCCCGACATTGGGGGGAATGCCGGGCTTGACCATGTAGGATACAACAGTCAGGGGAGAAACTGTTGCAAAGGTCAACAATAAATGTACCCAAAAGAGATTTAAATGTCAAGAGAAATTTCCTTCAGCGACGACCCTCACGAATCTCCATCCATTTCATGAATTGATCTCTAAGTTGCAGTTCAACTCCCCTTATTTTCGATGATTTTTCCATCTTCGATACGAAGAACGCGGTCTGCTTTAGCCGACAATTTCTCGTTGTGAGTGACGATCACGAACGTCAATCCTCCCTCCCGACTCAAACCCCAAATAAGCTCGTGAAGCACGGCAGCACTCGAGCTGTCAAGGTTTCCCGAAGGCTCGTCTCCCAAGATGATCGACGGATCGTTCATCAGGGCGCGGGCGACGGCAACGCGCTGCTGTTCACCCCCGGAGAGTTCTGGGGGTGTGTGATCTGCACGTTCGCGAAGTCCAACTTTCTGAAGTAGCTCAGCCGATTTCGTTCTGGCCACTGAGAATTTTTTCCCCAAGATCATCATCGGCATCGCCACGTTTTCAAGCGCCGTAAATTCAGGTAAGAGGTGATGGAACTGAAACACGAATCCTACTTCCTTGTTCCGAAAACGAGCAAGCGCTTGGTCATCCTGAGAAAACACATCGAGCCCGTTGTGCAGAACCTTTCCCTCATTCGGGCGGTCAAGAGCGCCAAGGATGTGCAGCAGCGTGCTCTTCCCTGCACCCGAAGCACCGACGATGACAACAATCTCTCCCTGCAGGACCTGAAGGTCGATACCTTTGAGAACATGGAGACTCTGTTTCGAATACCTGCCGATTGAATAGACTTTGTGAACGTCTCTCGCTTCCAGTATGACTGTTCGACTCAAGAACGAATGGCCTCCTACTCCCAACGAATTGCTTCGACCGGCACCAGTTTAGCGGCACGCCGTGCGGGATAGAGCGCTGACAACGTACAAATGATGAGCGCGCCTGCCAGCACGGTAATAAAATCGGCTACGTGTAGCTCGACCGGAAGCGCAGGTATAATGTACACGTTAGGATCGAGCGAAAAAATGTGGTACCGCTGCTGGAGCAAACAGATTCCGAACCCCAAGAGACTCCCGAGCACGCTGCCGATGAGCCCAACAAGGATTCCCTCGAAGAGATAGATGCGGGTGATCCCAGTCGACTGAGCGCCCATCGACATCAATACACCGATGTCGCGCGTTTTTTCGAGGACGGACATCGTCAGCGAACCCAAAATATTGAATGCCGCAACCGTGATGATCAAACTCAAGATGAGGTACGCTATCCACCGCTCGATCTTCATGATCGAGTAAAGGTCACGGTGCATGTCGTACCAGGTGGAGACGATATAGTGATCTCCCAGCATTTGCTGGAGGTCGGCCTTGACCGCATCTGCGTCCTCGATGGAGTGGAGGCGGAGTTCGAACCCGTCGATTTCACTGTTCAGCTCAAAGAGATGCTGGGCCGTACCGAGAGAAACGTAGGCGTAATTGGCATCATAGTCGCGGTTGTTCGACTCGTAAATTCCGACTACCTTGAGACGCTTCATCAGAGGCTGAGCCATTTGTGTTGCCACCGCGCCGATTCCAACCGGACTGACGACGGTCACGGTACCTCCTACCACAACGTGCAATCGGTCCATCAGAGTGAGGCCGAGCACGATCCCTTCCTCCTCTCCTTCCTTCAAACGGAACTCTCCGAGGACAATACTCTTTTCCACCCCTGACACGGTGCCTACCCGAGTCTCGTCAACCCCTTTGATGAAGACTACTCTGTCATAGTTCGCCGAAAGGAGTAACGATTTCCCTGAGACAAAGGGGGCAAAAGCCTTCACCCGCCCATCTGATCGCAGGGCATCCTCCAGCGCTTCCTCCCGTTCCATTCTGTAATCTTGTCCCGTTTCGATTCGCAGATGAGGGTCGAATCCGACCAGAATTGACGTGACGAGACTGTTGAACCCGTTAAATACCGAAAGGACCACGATCAGTGCAGACACGCCGACGGTTACGCCGACGATCGAAATGAGAGTGATGACGGTGATCAATCCCGCTTTCTTTTTCGAAAGCAGATACCGCTTTGCTATGAAAGACTCGTATGACATTTCATCGGAAACCGATTGTGAGGAGTGGATCGAGCCGACCCGCCAGTCGCGAAGGGAGTACCGTGGCAATCAGACTGAGACCGATCGCTATGAGCGAAACGATCACAAAGTTCTTCGCCTGAAGCAGAATAGGAACAGTGTCCATAAAATAAATTCCCGACGGAAGCGAGAAGAATTTGTACTGAAGCTGGATCCAACAGAGTCCAAATCCAAGAACATTTCCAAGGACCGTTCCCACGAGGGCGATGAACACTCCTTCGATGAAGAAAATCTTTGTGATGTCGATCGTCGTCGCTCCCATCGATTTCAAAACGCCGATCTCGTGCGTTTTTTCCATGACGAGCATCAGCAAAGTACCGATGATGTTCACCGTGGCAACGATGATGATGAGGCCAAGGACGATCGGTATGGGCTTTTTCTGCAGTTCGATCCAGGCGAAGAGATTCTTGTACATTTCGAACATTGTCTTCGCATAGAAAGGATAGCCCAGCAACTCCTGGATCTGGTGGGCAGCGGTAGCTACCTGAGATACATCGTGAACCAGGACGTCGAAACCGGAGACATCCCCGCCCATCTGAAAAAGGTGCTGTGCGGATTGCAGGTCCGTGTACGCATAGATATCGTCATACTCCGCCATCCCCGTCTCGTAGAGACCGACCAATTCAAACTGCACCGCACGATACGTTACCGATTCCACCCGGCCTCCGGCGGGGCTGGTCACACTGAAAACCGTAACTCTGTCGCCTGGCCGGACATTCAATTTTCTCGCCAACTTTCTACCGACGATGAGCGGTGCAAGCCGCCCCTCTTGTCGTGACAGGCTGTAGTTCCCTTCGACAATGTAGTTCCGTGTTCCTCCGATATCCATATCCTCTCGAAGACCCTTGAGCAGAATCCCATCAACTTCAGAACCCGCTTTCAGTATGACTTCCCTGGCGACAAACGGAGAGACTCCCGAGATCCCGGGTATCTGAGAGCGCATTCGTTCAATGGTGGCCCGGTAGTCGGGAAGCGGTTGATTCTGAAAACCTTGCACCTGGATGTTCGCAGTGAATCCAACAACTTTTTCCTTGATTTCTCTTTCAAAGCCTCCAAGGATTGAGAGACCAATGATCAGGGCCGCCGTTCCGACGGCTACCCCCGAGATCGCAATGAAGGTGATAAAAGAAACGAATCCGGCTCGACGGGTCGACAGGAGAAATCTCTTTGCAATGAAGAGCGGATAGGACATAGGAGTTCACACCAGGAAGAGAAGAAATACGCCGGTCAGTGCAATCACAACGCCTGCGAGCGCGTGGGAGTAACGCTCTGTCTTTGAATGGTTCACCCGTTGGATACCCGCATGGCCGATGAGAGCCTGCCCAACCATCATTACAATCGTCACGACGGTGAACGCGACGGTCACTGCCACTATCCCAAACCAGTTCTCGCTTGTCGCCAAGAACATCAGCGGTATCAGGGGTTCACACGGTCCAAGAATGAAAACCGAGAATATCGTCCAGAGTGTGACGTTTTTCTTATCGGTGAGAGCTTTGCCGAGATGGTGGTGATCGGATCGTTTCGCGTGCCGGAGACCCCAAATCGCATAGGTGATTCCGAAACCGATGAGCAGAAACACCCCCAGTTTGGCGCGTGCCGATTCCAGGTCCGTCATGGTCGCCCAAAGACCGAGCGCGATACCGACTGCGCCGAGAACGATCGAAGAGCCAACGTGAGCCAGTCCAGCCACAAACGACACAGTTGCAACTTTTCTCCCCGACCAGTTTCTCGCCTTAGCGAGCATAACGAACGGCAGCCAATGGTCAGGAGCAAGCGCATGGACGAAAGCGATGGAAATCGTCGCACCGAGCAGCACGCTGAGCGAGCTCGACAGATTATCAAGCATCCTGGTGAAAATTGACGTTGGAGCTCATGTCAAAAGCACGATCGAAACCTACGAAAAAAAACCCTCTCAAACAACTTAACAAATCCAGCAGGCCAAAAAAAAGGCGTTCACCTCTCAAACTCCAGGTGAACGCCTGATGGTTCCCTTCGGTATAACCTATGTCTTCGCAATCCGTGTTCCGAACTCCAAGAGATAGGCTTTGATGAAATTGTCCAAGTCCCCGTCCATGACCCGCTGCGTATCACTCGTTTCGAACTCTGTGCGGTGGTCCTTGACGAGGTTGTAGGGATGAAAGACGTACGAGCGGATCTGACTGCCCCATTCGATCTTCTTTTTCGTCGACTCGATCGCACTCAGCTTCTCCAGCTCTTTCTCTTTCTCAAGTTGATAGAGGCGGGACTGCAGCATTTTCATCGCCATCAGCTTGTTCTTGTACTGTGATCGTTCGTTCTGACAGGAGGCCACGGTACCGCTCGGCAAATGCGTGATGCGGACAGCCGTCTCCACTTTGTTGACGTTTTGACCGCCGTGTCCGCCCGCCCGAAACGTATCGATCTTCAGGTCCTTCGGATCGATTTCAATTTTGATATCGTCAGCGATCTCCGGATAGACGAAGACAGAAGCAAATGAGGTGTGCCGACGCCTGTTGGAATCAAACGGTGATATGCGGACGAGACGGTGGACGCCGCTCTCCGCTTTCAAGTACCCGTAGGCAAACGTTCCGAGGACTTCAATAGTTGCGCTCTTAATTCCCGCGCCTTCCCCTTCAAGCGTATCCAGCAGAGTTGTCTTGAAGCCTTTTCGTTCGGACCAGCGGAGGTACATGCGCATCAGCATCTGGCCCCAGTCCTGCGCCTCGGTTCCACCTGCGCCGGCATGGATCGTGAGAAGAGCATTCTTTTCGTCATCCTCGCCGCTGAGCATGTTCTTGAGCTCGAGGTTCTTAATTCCTTCCTCCACACGTTGAAGCTCGCACTCGAGCTCCTGCGTCATGGATTCGTCCGTGGATTCTTCGGCGAGTTCGATAAGCGTCAGCGCATCATCGGCCAAACGTTTCAACGTATTCCATTCGTCGATCCAGATTTTCTCCTGGTTGACCTCCTGCACCACTTTTTGGGCCTGGATATTGTCAGCCCAAAAGTCCGGCGTGGTCGTCTTCGCTTCCAGTTCTGCAGCGCGCCGCTCCCTCACATCAAGGTCAAAGATAGCCTCTGAGATCCTCGACGCGCTTTTTCAGATCTCCAAGTTTTTGTTTCTGGGGTTCAAACATAAGTTTTTCGCCTCCAAAGATTCATGCCAATATACGAAAATCTATCCCGCTTTCCAAGCTCCTGATCCGAGGAGCACCACCTTGCGAATCTGCACGAAGCCCCTTGCGATGAACCGATACACTTAGGTGTCCCTGGCCAGATCTGTTTCTCCCGTTCCACTGCATCGCAAGCTGACCAGCTGGTTCGACATCATCAACAAGAGTCATGATCTCTCTTGTCCAAGGAAGTCGTGGGCTTTGAGCGTCAGCGGGCGACGTTTCGGGTTACAATTCGAGCGCTTCCTCTATGTCAATTTCCATCCTCAGGAGCGCTGAACTGAGGGTTTTCCCCTGAGCGTCGTTCTTCAGCGATTTGGTCCCTCCGCCACCGAGTGCCTCATGGAGGAGAAAATTGAGAGCACCGAGGTTCGGCAACTCATAGCGCTGGACGCCGCCAAGACAGATCCCCTCGAAATGTTTTCTCACCACCTCAGCGGTGACATATCTCTCGAGGATTGGGTAGTACTCTGGCTTGCGTGCGATGAGCCCGATGTTTGACGTATCGCCCTTGTCCCCTGAACGAGCGTGGGCGATGTCGATGAGCCGGATCTTCATTCGTTAGAAGCAAAAGTGAAATTCTATCGCTCCAGTTGTGTCTCCCTCCGTCTCGGGCAAGATGGGAACCTTCGGGGAGATTTCGGGAAAAAACTCGAGCCGACTTACAATGCAGCTAATCCGAAGGCTTCGACTTACACCCAGCCTGTCTCTTTTCCCTCCAAGTCTCGCATGTCCGACCGGGCCGACATAGAAAACGAATTTCTCGTCTTCCACCCGTTGCTGGATATAAAGCTTCAACTCCGCAACCCTTACAGTTCTTCGACGATCACCTCCCAGCTGACCTCCGATTTCGGAATGAGTGCCGGCCAGTACGCAATTACTTCGCTCGGCTTCGGTCTCCCACCCCCAAACCCCGTCACTGCAGGAGGACCTGCCAGAATCAGCGGCGTGATTTCTTTCCCAAATCGTTCGACGGCATCATAATCGTGTGCCCGCACGCCGATCCGGAGGACAACCTCGTTCAGGTTTCCTGGAGGCCCTGAAAGAGGTCCATGAGACGAGTTGTAACCGAGAAATTCCGTCCGAATCTCATCGAATTCTAGTCTTAGATCCGCAAGCCGAGTCCGGAGGACTTCGTCGGCTTTCTTGGCCTTGTCGAGCGCATCCGGCCAGGCGTAAGTCAACGTTCCGACTGCCGTAAACCCATCGGCATAGGACATCGAGACCTTGTAGAATTCCGTGGCCGGCCTGCCCTTGACGCCCGTTACCCTGACCCGGTTCTTCCCTTCTTCTTCAAGATGAATTGTCGTGAAATCAGCGATGCAATCCGGCGTGACGTAATTCCTCGGGTCGCCGATCTCGTAGAGAAGCTGCTCCTTCACCGTTGCAGAGGAGACGATTCCACCGGTATTCTCGTGCTTCGTGATGACGATTTCTCCTTTCTCGTAGACTTCTGCGATGGGAAACCCAATATGTGCCAGGTCGGGGACACCACGCCAGTCCAATGAAAAATTTCCTCCGCTTGCTTGCGCTCCGCACTCGAGAATATGTCCTGAGACCGTTCCCGCTGCCAGTTTGTCCCAGTCCGTCTTGCTCCATCCGAATTCATAAACCATCGGCGCGTAGGTAAGGGCAGTGTCCGTCGTCCTTCCCGTGATGACCACCTGGGCACCCTGGCTTAGTGCCTCAACAATCGGCCAAGCACCAAAATAAACGTTGGCGTTCATGACTCGGTCCCGGACACAATCAAGGCTTTCTCCGGTTTCCATGTTTTTCAGGTCGATTCCCTTTTCTCTTAGTTCATCAAGTCGATTGAGTATGTCATCACCGACCACGACACCAATTGTCAAGTTCCTGATGCTCAGTTTTCTCGCTGCTTGGAAAATTGCATCACGGCAAGCGGTCGGATTGACGCCTCCACCGTTCGTGACCACCTTGATGTTTCTCTCAACGCACAACGGAAGGATTTGTTCCAGCAGCGGGATCAGATCCTTGGCGTACCCGAGACGAGAGTCCTTCCTCCTTTGCTTCTGCATGATGGACATCGTCACCTCGGCCAGATAATCCATCATGATATAGTCGATACGACCCTTGGTAACCTGGTCGTACGGGGCTGTGAGCAAGTCGCCCCAAAACCCCTGGCCGCTTGCGACTCGCACTGTCTCCTTCATGGCCTTCGAACTGGATCTTAGACGATCTTGATGTGGAGCTCTTTCAGTTGCTCTGGACTCACCTCGGAGGGCGCTTCGTCCATGAGGGACATGGCACTGCTGGTCTTGGGGAACGCGATCACATCTCGGATCGATTTTTGCTGGGTTAGGAGCATGACGATTCGGTCGAGACCAAACGCAATTCCTCCATGCGGTGGCGCTCCATATCGAAACGCTGTCATCAGGAACCCGAATTTCTTCTTTGCCTCCTCATCGGAAATGCCCAGCAGCCCGAAAACCTTGAGCTGGACATCCGGTTGATGAATACGAATGCTCCCCCCAGCAATTTCGCTGCCGTTCATGATCAGATCGTATGACCGTGCGCGAACCTTTGTCGGTGAGGAGTTGAGCAGGTCGATATCTTCAGGCACGGGAGCGGTGAACGGGTGGTGGACTGGGTCCAGCCGTTTTTCTTCAAGACTGTACTGGAACAGTGGAAACTCGATCACCCAGACAAAACTGTGCTTGTTCTCATCAATCAGCATCAATCGCTTTGCCATTTCAAGACGAATCTTCCCAAGTATCGAGTACGCGTTTTCCCACTGGCCGGATACCAACAAGATCAGGTCCCCATCACGGGCTTCCATCTTCACACGAATCTTCTGGAGAAGCTCCTTTCCGACGAATTTCTCGATGGGGCTTTCAACGCCGTTCGAGGTGACCTTCACATACACCAGTCCTCCAGCACCCAGGGATTTCGTGTACTCCACGAGCATGTCGAGTTGATTGCGTGTATATGCTGCGCACCCCGGGGCGGCAAAGCCGGCCACCACGCCACCTTTCGCCACCACCTCAGAGAATATTTTGAAACGCGAGCGAGAGACCAATTCTGAGACATTTGCCAACTTCAAATCAAAACGAAGATCAGGCCTCTCAATTCCGTACGTCTCCACTGCCTCCCGATAGGTGAGTCGTGGAAATGGTCGCGACAGTTCAATCCCCTTAACTTCCTTGAGCAGTTTTTGCATCAAACCCTCGCAGATCGTGATCACGTCATCCTCGTCCACGAACGACATCTCGACGTCGATTTGCGTAAATTCCGGCTGACGGTCTGCCCGTAAGTCCTCATCTCGAAAACATTTCACAATCTGGAAGTACCGGTCGAAGCCGGCCACCATGAGTATCTGTTTGTAGGTCTGTGGAGACTGAGGGAGAGCGTAGAATTTTCTGCGGTGAATGCGACTCGGAACGAGATAATCCCGAGCACCCTCGGGTGTGCTCTTCATGAGAAATGGGGTCTCGATCTCGACAAAATCGTTCTCGTCAAAATACTTTCGGACGACCTGATACACATGATGCCGAAACAGGAGATTCCGCTGCATCGTCGGTCGCCGCAGGTCCAGGTACCGGTACCTCAGGCGCAACTCCTCCGACGTCTCTATCACGTCTTCGGTCAGGAACGGGAGAGTATCCGCCTTATTGAGAATCGAGAGTTCGTCGGCAAAAACATCGATTTCGCCTGTAGCAAGATTCGGGTTTTCCGTTCCAGCGGGACGTCCCTCGACTTTCCCCGTCACGGAGACGACATATTCGCTCCGGAGGTCCTTCGCCTTCTCGTGGATTTGAGGATTATGTTGTGGGGCGAATACTACTTGGCTCTTGCCGTATCGGTCGCGAAGGTCAATGAAGATCACTCCTCCAAGGTCTCGACGCGTGTCGACCCATCCGTTCAATGTCACTTTTTTACCGATGTCGGTGGACCGCAGTTGTCCGCAGGTATGAGTTCGTTTCTTGAAGGTCATCAACTGAAGAGTTCCCTACTCTCTCGGGGATGAGACGAAGCAAAATATACGAAACGACAGTTTGTTTATCAAGAGAACTGACGGATAGTCGAGGCCCTCCATCGTGTTGGCACAGCATCTCCGAGCCTCAATCGTTAAGGACACCGTGAAGTCTCGACAGGCATCACTCAAACGAGGACAGAATGGGTGAAAAGCGAAAGAGCGAGACACCGAACGGCATCCCGCTCTCGAGTTCGGAAAGACAATCGAAGCGTTCAGGAGATCAGTTTACCGACCGCGGCAGTGGTCACCAACCGATCCTCCGAAGTCCCACCACCATCCCTTTGGGAAGATACCATCTCCCACGATCGCAATCTCCGCACCAAGGAGTCACATGCATGACAATCCTGCTTCCTGCTTTTCCCATTCTATTTTATGGGGCCGATTCTACATGCAAGCTAACTTTGTCGACAAGATGACGTTTGGGTACGGCTCCGATGATCTGCTCTACCACGCGTCCGCTGCGGAACACCAACAGCGTCGGGATGCTGCGGACGCCGTATTTCATCGAGACCTGTGGGTTTGCGTCAACGTCCAGCTTTCCCACCTTCAACTTTCCTTCATAGTCCTTCGCGAGCTCTTCGACGATTGGGGCGACCATCCTGCAGGGGGCGCACCAAGCAGCCCAGAAATCGATGAGGACAGGAAGGTTAGATTGCAAGACCTCCTGCTCAAAGTTTGCGTCTGTGATGATGATAGGTTTCATGCTGTACCTTTTCAGGTTTTCCGATTCATGTTATGTTGTAAGTTTGATGGAATGTGGCCCGAGGATCCGTTTGACCCCTGCGATGAATTCATCGCTGGGTTCCACGACAAACCTATTCGTCCGATATACCTGCTGATGCTCGCCACCCAGAACATTAAGATAACAGAAACAGTTCCCACGGCATTTCTCCATGAGCTTCCGTAATTCGATCACCGTGTTTTCCGCCACATCGTTGAGATTAATGGAAAGAATGATACTTTTTGTGAACTTATCACGGACTTTATCCATCGGATAGACTTCATTCACAACGATCCGAAGTGCATCGCCGCCGACATCCCCCCTGCCGATGACCATCACCCTCGAGTCCAGATGCAAGAACCGTTCGTATTTCCCGTAGGGGTCCGAGAAGACAACGCATTCCGCTTTGCCGCTAAAATCCTCGAGCATCACGAACGCCATCGTATTTCCTCTCTTGTCAACTTTTCTTCTCACCTGGGCGACGATGCCGCACGCGCGGACAACCTGGCCGGCCTGGAGTCCTTCACGTGATCCGAACTTGACTGTCGAAAAGGCATTGACCTCATCCTCGTACCTTGCAAGTGGGTGTCCGGAAACATAAAAGCCGAGCACCGTCTTCTCACGGTGGAGCTTTTCGTATTCGCTCCAAGGTTCGACTTCAGGAAGAGGCGGATATCGAAACACATCCGAGAGGAACTGAGAAGCCTCGAACAAACTCGCCTGACCGACCAGGTCGAGTCCCCGGGAGCTCTGTCCACACTGAGTAGCCTTCTCCACGCACGCGAACAGCTGTGCTCGATGTCCCGGGACACTGTCGAACGCTCCGGCCTGGATTAGACTCTCGAGGGTCTTTTTGTTGACTAACCGAAGGTCAACACGACGGCAAAAATCGAAAATGCTGCCAAACTTTCCGCCATCCTGACGTGCCTGGATGATATTCTCAACAGCACTCACGCCAACATTCTTGATCGCAGACATTCCGAACCGGATCCCCTGGTCTGTCACGATGAAATTCACGCCGCTTT
>JAZGDE010000036.1:0-3321 GCA_036477295.1 Bacteroidota bacterium
TCCTGGAAGGTTTCGGCGGAGATTATGGCGACTGGGTTCGTCAGGTCCGGTCTGATCAGGGGATTGCGTTCTCCCTGGACGACGATGGCCGGCAGTTCGATGTCGCCAATTTCCAGCTTGAAATCAAGGGTTGTGGTGAAGTCGACGGACACACGGGCATCCGTGACACGCACCTTCTGGAACCCAATGACCGAACCCACCACGGTGTACACTCCGGGAGGCACGTTCAGAATCACGTAGTTGCCGTTTAGGTTGGCTGCCGCTCCGAGTGTGGTTCCCTCGATGACGATATTCGCGTACGGAATCGGCTCGCCCGTCTCTGCGTCGCTAACTTTGCCGGCTATTTTTCCCGTGGTTCCGGCGAATGTTTGATGGATCAGAAGGAAAAAGAAAAGCATTACGATGCAGCAGGTCCAACGAAACGTGGAGGTCATAACGGGATCCTTCGGATGCTCAAGGGGTAAACTGTAAGTTTCGTGTTGGAGAAAAAATTCATGCGGTCGGAAGAGGGACAATTGCGAAAAGCCAATGATAATATACCTTTTGCAGCTCTCTTTGTCAAGACAAATCCCCTCGCTGTGAGGCTCCTCGGCGAGAGGGATCGGTCCGAGCTTAGCGAAACGAAAATTCGTTAACAACTTGCGTACAAGACTTGGAGATCTACGGTAACGTGTTGAAGCTGTGGAGATTCATGTATCGCAAAGTTTTTGTCTTGACACAGAATCTGAATTTCTCTATATTCTCACTACTTCCTACCAGCTCAGCCTGCAGTCAGTCACCACATGAATCGCAACTTCTACTACACCACAGACAATCCATTGGTTTCACCTTATCATACTTCGGGCGACGAGGCTCGGAACATTAACGATCCTCGCTGCCCAACAGTATCTCATTGGAGGACTACGCGATGAAACGACTTGCGACGACCCTCATTGTAGTAATTGTAGTCGGTGCCCTGTCTCCAACCTCAGCACAAATCCACACTTCCTACATCCACAAGCCGGTGCTTGCTGACAGCATTTGGATAAGTGATCCAGGAATTCGGGGCAGCTGGGTGGCACCCGACCTAGATCAGAATGGAACGCCCGAAATTTTGATGACGGATTATTCAACCCCAGGAGGCAGAGTTCACCTTTTTGAAGCGGTTGGGAACGATACCTTGGAATTGCTCTGGTCCTCACCGGTTTTGACGACGGGTTTAACTTCGTCCCCGGTCCGTACGGTCCGCTCTGGAGATATGGACGGTGATGGTATTGGTGAGATAATCTTCCCATCGCGCGGGAACGGCATGTACATATATGAGTGGGACGGAGTACCCGGTAGTCACAACTTTGGTTCGACGCATTCCCAGCTTCTGCCGGAGGATTTCGGCGAAATACCAGGTGGAATTCAAACGAGCATAGAACAATTTGAAGTGTTCGATGTTGACAATGACGGGCAGCAAGAGCTAATCATGCCGAGTAATGTCTCCGGATCCAGCAACGACGATTTTTTGATCATCTCTGCGATCGGTCAATGGAATTTCGAGGACCCGGGATTCTCTGGTTTCCAACTGGAAGGAAGTACCGATCGAACGTATCGGGCACGCTACGGCAGCGGGAGTCCGCGGTCGATCCATCCAGCCGATCTCGATGGCGATGGGAATTACGAACTGTTCGTACACCCCTGGAACTTCGGTAATATGTTCGTGATGAAAGTGACTGGTGCAGACACCTATGCGCTGCCTGACTCCGGGAATTTTTATTACAGTACCCTCCCTGATGATCACGTCGCCCTATTCGGAGGAACTGTGTATGACCTGGACGGAGACGGGAACGATGAAGTCCTCCTGCCGTGGTTCGGCGCGGGTGGCAACTCTGGCAATCTCTTTCTAGTCGACTACTCTCCCGGCGATGACGTCACACAGGTTGATTCCTCCCACGTTTTCACGATAGGAGAAGCAGTCACCCAGACCTCGGGAGGAGAGCCCTCGAGCGCCTTTATGGCCGCCGTCGCTGATCTTGACGGTAATGGAAGACCAGAAATCTACGTGGGTGGAGGGTATCCCAGCAATCTTGTGATGCTTGAGTACATGGGGGGAGATATCCGCGATCCACTCAGTTACACGAGGTCAGTTGTATTTGACGGGTATGATGATATCTCTCACGAGATGGAGATTCGGGATTCGTTGGGGATCAAGCAGGATACAACCTTGATCGAGCATCCGTTCGTAACGAAGCCTTTTGGTCCAGTAGATTTTGACGGCGACAATATGTTGGAGATCGTCGCACCGTTCCAGAGCGTTTACGACTCCATAACGATCCGATGGTACAGCTTCGTCGGGACCAGCTTTGTACTTGATTCGACGGACAATGTTCTGAACACGAGACGCTGGAACTTCAGAATTTTCGAATCCGATTTGGTGACCGGATTTACCGAACGAGACGTAACGGTAATCACTCCCGAAGACTACAAGCTCGATCAGAACTATCCTAACCCCTTCAATCCAAGTACGACAATCGCGTTCCGGCTCCCAATAGACAAGAAAATCTCAGTGATGATTTTCGACGTCCTTGGAAAGCACGTGCGGACGTTGATAAACGACGAGCAGTACGCTGCGGGCATTCATCAGGTTGTCTGGGATGGCAGGAACGCCCATGGGGAACTCGTGGGAAGCGGCACGTACTTCTATCGACTGGAATTCGGGAACTTTTCGAAGACCAAGAAAATGCTGCTTCTCAAGTAAGCGAAATCCCGGGACAAGCACCGAGAAAGGCCATTCCGACGTAGATGGGGTGGCCTTCTTCGTTCTGAGTTTACAAAACAAAAAATTTCGTGAATGGTTGTTGGGTCTTATCTGCTGAGTTCAGTAGGGTTGAGATGGTTGTAGGGGGACGGGCTAGTGATCTCCGCTTTTAGGGGGAGGAGTGATGAATGTCCATCTCGACCCCGATGACGAAGTCATCGGGAAGACGAGACCTCGTCCCGTCTACGACGGGACGGGCTGAGTGAAGATCACTCACCCCGCCTCTTCAACAGCTTCGACCCCTCTCTCCCCGAAGGGGTCCCCTTGGGACGAATTCGAGAGAGGGGTAAGTGACGATCGTAGGGCCGGGGTGAGTGGTGTGGTCAAAAGGGATAGTTTCCGGGGATGCTTGTTGACTTCGGCGTTACCTGTCACGATACTACCGCTCCGAGCGCTATTATACAAGGGGGTCAGCACTGCAGCGCAGATGAGTTATGCAAAGCGTCTCACAGAATGATGACCCCCTGCAGGGCTTCGGCTGCAGTAGGGGTAGGCTCCTTATGGAGAAGAGCGATAACTTAGGGAGGAACGTTTCT
>JAZGDE010000037.1:0-5995 GCA_036477295.1 Bacteroidota bacterium
CAACGACTTGGATAGAACGAGTATCTGCACGCATCGGCCAATCCACCCCGTACCTGATTCCCCGTGAGCTCGGCAGCAGTGAAGGCACCCGCAACGAAGGGGAGCTTGACAATCGCTTCTTTAACAACCTTTGCCGCAGTTTCGCGATCGATCCCTTTTGCGGCGAGGGCCTTCGGATCGAAGTAGATATTTCCTCCTTCAACCGCTTGAATCCATTCCTTGGCAGAGGCTAACAGTCCGTACTTTCTGTCCAGGCTGTCCAATGCGGGGGCTAAAACTTGATCTATCGGAATCCTTCCCGCTTCCATGCTCGGGTCCGACTGCCTGAGTAATTCCGGAATCGGTGCGATCCCGTGATCGCTTGTGATAACGATAATGCAGTTTTCGAGACCGATGACAGAATCGATAAAAGAAAAGAATTTCCGGAGCAATCGGTCCATACGCACAATCAGATCCATGACCTCCCAGCTATCGGGACCAAACGCATGGCCGACAAAGTCTGGCGACGATAACGCCACACAGAGGAGATCTGTGACTCCACGTTGCCCAAGTCGCTCCTGTTCGATCGCCTCTTGCGAAAAGTCCAGCAGGATCTCTGCACTGTAGGGAGAAGCCAACAAGGCCTCGGAGTAAGCTTTTGTGATCTCCTTCGAATTGCCTCCATCGACTGGGTGTGGAAATAGCTTGCCATGGCCATAGTAGTCTGACTCGCCGATCGCTGCGTCGGCACCAAATTTTTCGTACTCGCTCCTCGGAAGGAGCAGATTCCACTGCTTGCCGAAGTAGGATCGAAACCTGCCCGACTTGTTGAAGGACTTCACCCAGTCGGGTAGATCTTCTTGATAGTACGAGGAGGTGACGAAAAGCGAGTCCATCGTCCAGTACGCTGCATCGGCTAATTTCCCTGCCATGAGGATAGCCGCCCGATCCTTATTGGAGATGGAGATGACTTTCGACTGGAAGTTCGTGTGCAGTTTGAGCTGGTCGCCGAGCGTTGCTCCGACAAAATTTTTCGGGGATCGACCCACGCTGCCTTTTGTGCCGAGCAGCTTCGTGCTTCGGTCCTCAACACAATACGTGTGAGAATTGGTGCTGCGGTCGATCCACGAGTTCCCGACGATTCCGTTCACGTTTCCGTATGTACCGCTCATGATCACCGCGTAACCAGGCGCTGTCAAGGTTGACGCGTGAAAGTAGAGGCAATTAACGAAGTTGGCGCCGTTATTCAGTAGATAGTTTAATCCACCTTCGGTAAAATAGGTGCGGTATTTGGGGAGGTACTCATACGGAAACTGATCGATGCTGATCACCACGACGAGTCTCACGCGCTGCTGTGCATGCAGGACAGATACAAGGAGCAAAATAGAAGCGAGGAGGAGGCGAAAATTTTTCATTTTGACCTCACATGCTGATTCGATTGGGTGGAGAGAGGTGGTATCACGCTTTTACCGGGGCCAAATTGTCGAGAAATTGCAATTGCCTCCTTCGATCATGCCCCAAAATTTGCCTGGCTGTCACGGTTCGCTGACTTCGTGGAGATGAGAAGCAGCCAAAGGTTACGAACTGATAGGCGGCGGCTTGATAGCGTGCTGGTCATAACCATAGATCACAAAAGCTTAGTCACACGAGGGTTGTCTCATCATTCGAACGGACGAAGGACTCTCGAGAGAATATCCTAAAAAGTTCTCATCGCTCCTTTTCTCCTGCTGTCTTTCATGGCATCAGGTAGTGACCAATCGTAGCCGTAAACTGCCCCTTCCCATTTCCCGTACATAGGATTAGGGAGAACGATGAATCTTTTCCCAAAGTATTCTTTAAGGCTGTCTACTGCGTTTGCCCGATCGGTCATTGACTTTCCTTCAAAGACATCGGAAAAATCGTTCAGGTTGTCTCCCACCAGGAGAGCGATGTCGTAATCGGCTGCAATTGTTTTTCTCCTGTTCTCCTTGCTTGATGCTTCTGCTGTGAGAAACAGATGCGCGTCGTCGAGCTGCGGGAATCCCTCCGTCTGCAGGTTCTTGACGGTTGCAGCCTTCTCGCTGGCTTTCCTGTTAGAGACATACAAGACGTGCACTCCGCGGGAGACAGCATATGTCAAAAACTCAAGCGCGCCGGGGAGCGACTGTGCAACTGCTGAATCAACCCATTCCTGCCATCCCTCAGGGTAGTGTACGTCATCTGCAATCAACTTAGCCTCATAAGGGCTGTTGTCAAGTACGGTGTCATCGATATCGATTACCACCGCCTTTTTTCTTAGGCTCTTATTTGTCTCAAGCTCGTGGTCAAGCATATGCCTGGCAGTATTGAACGCTTGGTAATACAGCGCCCGCGCCTCAGCCGAAGTCTGAAACCAGAGCACAGCCATCACCATGTGTTCATTTCTGGATAAGCCACTGCGCCCATTGTCGCCCCTCTCCCACTTAGTTGTACACCTGGGGAATACGAGCACAAGTACTAGAACGAATGCCGTAAAGCTCTGAGAAGCTTTCGCTGGACTAATCCTCATATGTTTACCCTTTCCTGTTGACTGAGCTTCGTCGATCGCTCGAACTGTTAGTTCTCCACAATTCTGTTGACACTTGCATAGGACCCACTCATGATCACCGCATGACCATGTCCTGTTTTGGTTGCCGCGTGGAGGTACCGGCAGTCAATGAAGTTTGCCCCATTGTCCAACAGGTAGTTGAAGCCGCCTACCGTGAAGTAGGAGCGGTATTTCAGGATGTACTCGTAGGGCAATTGGTCGAGACTGATCACCACGATGAGTTTCGCCGGGTGCTGCGCATGGAGTGCGAATGTAAGCAGAAAAACAGAACCGAGGAAGAGGCGGCAGTTTTTCATTTCGACCTTATACGTCGATTCGAAGAAGAGAAGTTGAATTCCGGTTCCAATCAGCGCAAAATTGATGAGAAATTCAAGCAACTGTTCGATGCGATGATGCGATGAACAATCGGATCTGCTGTGCGTTCGTCGCTATCAGCGCGTAAGAGGGATTTGAAACTCGGGATCGAATTTTGTACCTTACGAGCGCCATGTCGAAGCTCACGGTCACGGAAATTTTTCACAGCATCCAGGGCGAGTCGAGCCACATGGGCCGACCCTGTGTCTTCATTCGGCTCACGTATTGCAATCTCCGCTGCGTCTGGTGCGACACGGAGTACGCGTTCGAGGGAGGAACGGAGATGTCTGTCGACGAAGTTCTCGATGTCGTGAGAACGTACGGCTGCAGACTTGTTGAGATCACCGGCGGAGAGCCGCTCGTTCAGGAGGACGTGTACGAATTGATGACGCGGCTGTGCGACGAAGGATACGAGGTCCTGCTGGAAACTGGCGGGAGCATCGACATCAGTATTGTGGATCCACGGGTGAAGCGCATCGTGGACATCAAGTGTCCCGGAAGCAGGATGGAAAAGAAGAACTACTGGAAAAACATCGACTACTTGGGGCCGGGCGATGAAACAAAATTTGTCATCGCTGACCGGCAGGACTATGAGTGGGCAAAGGATGTGATGAACGCGTATGAGCTGGGGAAGAATTGCCCTGTGATGATGTCGGTTGTTTTCGGCGTGCTCGAACCGATCCAGCTTGCGGAATGGATCCTCGAAGATAAGCTGAACGTTCGATTTCAGCTCCAAATGCACAAATACATCTGGAACCCGGAAATGCACGGGGTGTGAGGCCCCAAAGAGCCCCCTTTAGCGGAGCCACTCTCGACACTTTCGGGGAGGAGCAGAAGGCTCTATGGAACGCGACGTTGCCGTTGTCTTAGTGAGTGGAGGTATGGACAGCTGCGTTATTGCAGCCATCGCCAATGAGCAGTATGAACTGGTGTTCCTCCACCTGAACTATGGCCAGAGGACAGAGAAACGCGAACTCAGAGCGTTTCACGAGGTGGGAGATTTTTACGGTGTGAAGCAACGGCTCGTCGTAAACATGGAACACTTGAGACAGATCGGAGGTTCGAGTTTGACGGACAGCTCGGTCCCCGTCTCACGGGCCGACCTTCATCGTGCGGACATTCCCACTTCGTACGTCCCCTTTCGAAATGCACACATCCTTTCGATCGCCGTCAGCTGGGGAGAGGTGCTTGGTGCGAGGAAAATATTCATCGGAGCCGTGGAGGAAGATTCTTCCGGCTATCCCGACTGCCGCAGAGAATACTACGAGGCGTTCAATCGGGTGATCCGACTTGGCACGAGGCCCAACGCAGACCTTCAGGTCGAGACCCCAATCATCAGTCTAAAGAAATTTGAAATCGTCAAGCGAGGGCTGCTGCTCGGGTCTCCGTTTCAACTGACGTGGTCCTGTTACCAGAGCGAGGACGTGGCTTGCGGTGTATGTGATAGCTGCGCCCTGCGACTCCGTGGTTTTCAGATGGCGGGGGTGGATGATCCGATTCCGTACAGTGAAAAGCCTGTGTACATCTAACCAGCATTTACATGGATGCCCTACTATCCAGTTCAGATTAAACAGTCGAGCGCTACGGACCTTTTCATTCGATGGAATGACGGACTGGAGTCTACGATTCCGCTCGAATTGCTCCGAGACGAGTGCCCCTGCGCAGGCTGCAAGGGCGAGACGCTTCTTCTGCATGAGCACAAGCCCATCCTTCCCATCCTCGACCACGAGGGCAAATACGCGATCAAGGGTATGGATCAAGTTGGAAACTACGCCGTGCAGGTGACCTGGGGCGACGGACATAACACCGGAATCTATACGTGGGAATACCTTCGCACGCTCGGGACGCGCCGTGGTACGTCAGCGAGTTGAGTTGTCAGCCGCAATCGACGATCTTGGTCACATCTGAGAGGTTTGCGTAGCCCGACTGTGTCGCGACTCGGGTCGTTCAATTGATTTGAACAAGACGGTTGATGACTACCATCAGCGGTGATTGAACAAAACCGGACAAGAGTATTGAAAAGGGTTCATTACTTAAAGAACCTTGGGGCTTCATGCAAGTTTCGGAAGAAAAGGTGGCTGGGTCCAATCATTTTTATCCTGATCGTGCTTGCTCTCATGATCGTGATGGCTGAAGGTTCCGCTCTCGCTCCCTTTATCTAAACTCTTTTCTGACCGCTCGTAAGATCGTGCTTCTGTTGCAGTTCCAGTCCTTCAACTGGCCTGTCGATTTCCTCTCATCCAAGCACCCGATTTCCTGAATGTTTTCGGCTTATCTCCTCGACCCATCGGAGGATGAGGCTGTACGCTGTTAGGAACCACAATGTGTCACATATCACGGAACATGTGGGGATCAACCAGTAGGTTGCGCGGTAAGCGAGGAGTAACAACGCAAGCAGGAAAGGGGGCAACCGCCATGATACGAAAACCACTTCGTCTTCTCAGGGACACGGCTGTTCGATATCCGGCAATCCTAACGGGCTGCCTGATATACGTGTATTACTTGTTTGTGACCTTGGATTTCTACAAGAACTTTAAGGGCGCGCATTTTTCAAGCAGTGAGTTTCTCACCCATTTCGACGCCCTATTTTGGATGTGGCTCCTCGCGTTCGCATTGGTCAAGATTCTCGCCTATCGTGAAAAGAATCATTTGTACGAGAAATTGCTGTTCATGCAAGAACAGCAGGCCAGCGAAGCGGAGTGGAAATGCAAGCGGTATCAATCTCTGGCCTTGGAACTCAATAGGGAGGTGAGCGAGCCAATTGCGACTGCTTCAAGATATGTGAGGTCGGTTCGACATCAACCCCGCAACGGCAGCGCGATCACATCAAAGCTTGAGGCGATCGATGTGCAGTTAAGCACGGTGATCAGAGGGCTGGGAGGATTTTATTCAGGTATCAAGAGCGTGGGACCGTAAGATTTTCCTCCCGTGTACCACTCAGTACAGCTCGCATTCCCCTCCTATGGGTGGCTCCTCATTTGTCTCTTTTCTAACCTCTCCCAAAAAGTCACGCAGCGAAGCTCCAAAGTGCCACGAGGTGGTGGGAAAATGACGCCTTTCCGAAGTCCGGAGGGATGCCTTTCCCGCCACGAAGTG
>JAZGDE010000038.1:0-8691 GCA_036477295.1 Bacteroidota bacterium
TTGTAGTGGCCATTGTAGCACGTGTGTTGCCCTGGATGTAAGGGCCATGAGGACTTGACGTCATCCCCACCTTCCTCGCTACTTGCGTAGGCAGTCCCCTTAGAGTGCCCAGCATGACCTGATGGCAACTAAGGGTAGGGGTTGCGCTCGTTGCGGGACTTAACCCAACACCTCACGGCACGAGCTGACGACAGCCATGCAGCACCTGTACCAGTGTGTATTGCTACAAGACCGACTTTCATCGGTTGTCACTGGCTTTTCAAATCCGGGTAAGGTTCTTCGCGTTGCATCGAATTGAACCACATGCTCCACTGCTTGTGCGGGCCCCCGTCAATTCCTTTGAGTTTCAACCTTGCGATCGTACTCCCCAGGTGGGGTACTTAATGTGTTAACTTCGACACTGACCCTTGCGAGCCAGCACCTAGTACCCATCGTTTAGGGCGTGGACTACCAGGGTATCTAATCCTGTTTGCTCCCCACGCTTTCGTCCCTGAGCGTCAGTCTCGGGCCAGGTAGCCGCCTTCGCAACTGGTGTTCTTCCTGATATCTACGCATTTCACCGCTACACCAGGAATTCCACTACCCTCTCCCGGACTCAAGACAAGCAGTATCGAAGGCAATTTGCCCGTTGAGCGGGCAGCTTTCACCCCCGACTTACTCGTCCGCCTGCGGACCCTTTACACCCAGTAATTCCGGACAACGCTTGCACCCTACGTATTACCGCGGCTGCTGGCACGTAGTTGGCCGGTGCTTCCTCGAAGGGTACCGTCAATCCCGACAAAAGTCAGGACATTCTTCCCCTCCAACAGGAGTTTACATCCTTACGGATTTCATCCTCCACGCGGCGTCGCTGCTTCAGCCTTTCGGCCATTGAGCAATATTCCTCACTGCTGCCTCCCGTAGGAGTCTGGACCGTGTCTCAGTTCCAGTGTGGCTGGCCATCCTCTCAGACCAGCTACCCATCACAGGCTTGGTGGGCCGTTACCCCGCCAACAACCTAATGGGACGCAGGCCCGTCCTTCAGCACTCTTTTGGAGCCTTTCATCCTCAGTCAATGCTGCTTGAGGATAATATCCGGTATTAGCCCCGGTTTCCCGGAGTTGTCCCGGTCTAAAGGGTAGGTTACCTACGTGTTACTCACCCGTGCGCCAGTGAACTTGAAGTATTGCTACTTCAAGCCCCCTCGACTTGCATGTGTTAGGCACGCCGCCAGCGTTCGTCCTGAGCCAGGATCAAACTCTCCGTTGTAGTGTTCAAATCTCTCAACGT
Source organism: Bacteroidota bacterium (assembly GCA_036477295.1). Taxonomy (GTDB): domain Bacteria; phylum Bacteroidota; class Ignavibacteria; order UBA10030; family JAZGDE01; genus JAZGDE01. Next base: position 1,270 of record JAZGDE010000038.1, read on the forward strand.
CGAGTTTGACTTCTCCCGCTCGACGACTCAAGTCATCGACTTTTCAGCGGGAGTTGCTCAACCACTTGATGCTGTGGTCAGCAAGGTATGAACCTCTGCTAAATCGACTCAGAGCTATGCACACCTTTTTTCAAAGAACACGTAAACACATTCCCCTATCTAAAGGGAACACCAAGATACTAAAAAGAAACCGCAGAGTCAAGGTATCCCCACAAGAAAAGATTCCCAACCCCTGTGCCATCCAAAAACCCCTCCCCCTTCCAAGAAGCCCCTCAGAGCTGATCAAATGCCATTAATGCCTAATTGTCCGAAAATCCAATTTACCCCATAAAACGCACTATTTCCTCGAGATCCGAGCGCTTATTTCTCACTATCAATGCTACTTTTTCTCCCAACATCAACCTCCGTTCCCAATCCCCCAACCCGAGCGACCGTCCCAACAATTCCATAATCCGTCATTCAACCACCCCTATTCATGCAGTCCCCGAGACACGCGACCCACAGTCCACCCACTCTCTTTACCATCCGCACCCTAGTTATCGCCGCGACAAAGATTCCACGGGAGAAACCACGAGCGTCAATTTCTTGACTGATACGCATTTTTTTTATATACTTCCCAAACTTTTCATGGGCCTCCGAACAACCACTGTATGAACATCGTATGACGTCACCCGAGCGCGGACAATGGGGAACAAAACTTGGCTTCATACTCGCAGCCGCTGGCTCGGCAATCGGTTTGGGAAACATCTGGCGATTTCCGACGACTGTTGGCCAAAATGGTGGCGCTGCTTTTGTCCTCATCTATGTCGCGAGCGTCTTCATCATCTCGCTTTCCATCATGATTGCTGAATTTGCAATCGGCAGGCACGCCCAGAAAAATCCCGTCGGTGCCTTCAACTCCATTGCGCCCGGCACACTGTGGAAATACGTTGGATTACTGGGTGTCGTCACCGGTTGGGCGATTACCTCCTACTACAGTGTGGTGGCCGGCTGGACGCTCGGTTACTTCTTCAAGACTGCGACGGGGCAATTCAGCGGCATGGTCACTTCGGATGAGATCACGGAAGTGTTCGTCAGCTTCGCGGCCGATCCCCTCAACGTCATCGGGCTCCACGCTCTCTTCATAATTCTTACCATGGCCATTCTCCTCGCCGGCGTAAAAGCTGGGATCGAGCGATGGTCGAAAATACTGATGCCAATCCTGCTCCTCCTCCTCGTGCTCTTGGTGGTACGGTCCGTCACACTCCCAGGTGCATCGGAAGGACTGTCCTTCTACTTGGAACCCGACTGGAGCAAAGTCTCCATGAGAAATGTTATTGCAGCAATGGGACAGGCATTTTTTTCTCTCAGCCTCGGTATGGGTACGATGATTACTTACGGGAGCTACCTCTCGAGAAAGGAAAACCTCGTAAGCTCTGCCGGATGGGTCTGTACGCTCGATACAGGAATCGCTTTCTTGGCTGGACTCGCGATTTTCCCGGCACTGTTTACCGTGCCAGGGCTCGAGCCGACCGTGGGGGCGGGTCTCATCTTCGTAGTGCTGCCAAACGTTTTTAACCAAATACCTCTCGGTGATCTCTTCGGCACCGGGTTCTTTCTCCTTCTCACGATCGCAGCTTTGACTTCCTCAATCTCCATCCTCATCGTGCCTGTGGCATACTTTGAAGATGAAAAAGGATGGTCAAAGAGGAAAGCAGTGCTTGTGAGTGGGGCGGTTGCGTTTCTCCTCGGGATCCCATCTGCCCTCAGCGTCGGAGGAGTCGAATGGCTCACTGACTTGGTCTCCATAGAGGGCAGAACCTATGGATTCCTGGATATGATGAACCTGATGTTTGGACAGTACTCGCTCATGACCGGGTCGTTCTTGGTTGCTCTCTTCGTTGGATGGAAGTGGGGCGTTGCGGGTGCTAGAACGGAGATCGAGCAAGGCAATCCCGCCTTCAAATCGAGAGCAATCTTCGCATTTCTCATACGGTTCTTGTGTCCTCTGGCAATTGCTCTGCTGCTCGCCTACCTTCTATTCTACGACCCGAATGCATTCGCGTAGAGAGACATTCATGAAACGCCCGTGGCCGTTGATGGAGAGTGTCAGATAGAAATCGATCACCGATAATACTCAGCCGATAGCTGAAGAGATGATGGAAGAAACATGAGAGACCGAACTCGTTCCCTCTTCGTCGTCCTTGCTCCCGAATACCACATCGAATCTCCTACACGATTCACGCTCGTCTGCCTATCGAGTACGCTTCCCAGGAATGTCCCGTGAATCTTTCATCGTGTAAGTCCTCCACGAAAGGAAAACGAATACCATGGCCAAATTTCTGGACAAGCTCCTCCATTACACGACGCTGATCTCTGACCATGTGTGGGGATGGGGACCTGAATTCCTCGGAGGTTTTCCCCTCATGGTGATCCTCCTCATCGGTACTGGCTTGGTCCTCACCGTTGTCACGGGCTTGGTACAGGTCCGACGGTTCTTCCCAGCGACGCGGTTGATCATGTTGGGAGCCGCACGAAAGGACCAGTCGGAGCAAGAGCAGGGAGACATTTCTCCCTTTCAAGCGCTGATGACTGCACTCTCCGCAACTGTCGGGAATGGAAACATCGCTGGAGTTGCTACAGCGATCGCCACCGGAGGTCCCGGTGCTGCGTTCTGGATGTGGGTGACCGCGATCTTCGGGATGGCGACGAAGTACGGGGAGGCGGTTCTTGGCGTCAAGTACCGGAGAATCGCGGAAGATGGGACGATGTCCGGCGGCCCGATGTACTACTGTCAGGATGGGATCGGCGGGACGTTCGGGAGAAGCCTTGGGATCATGTTCGCGATTTGTGGGGGAATTACTGCACTCATTGGGACTGGCAATATTTTCCAATCTAACTCCATGGCCGTCGCGTTCAACAGTCAGTATAACATTCCGCAATGGATCACCGGTGCGGTGATCTCCACGGTGACAGGATTGGTGATCATTGGCGGCATTAAACGGATCGGCGAAGTGGCGGGGCGATTGGTCCCCTCCATGATCATTCTCTATTTTCTGGGGGCAATCTTTGTGCTGATTCTCAATGCTCCCGAAGTGCCCGCCGCTATCGCGTTGATCTTCCAGTCGGCCTTTTCCCCGGAAGCAGCGTTCGGGGCTGCAGTCGGTATCGGCATCCAACAAGCCGTTCGGTTCGGAGTTGCCCGGGGAATCCTCTCAAATGAGTCAGGACTCGGAAGCGCTCCGATCGCGCACGGAGCAGCCCGAACGAAGGACCCGGTCCGCCAGGGATCAATCGCGATGATGGGGACGTTCATCGACACCATCATCGTCTGCTCGCTGACTGCTTTGGTTATAGTCGTGACCGGTAGCTACAACGAGTCGATCTTCATGCGGGGTGAGGAGGTTGGTCTCACCAGCACTGCTCTTACATCCGAGGCGTTCAATCGGTCTCTCCCTTCAGTTGGAGGATTGCAACTCGGTGGCCTGATCGTCTCCCTCGGTTCGTTTCTGTTCGGACTCTCGACGCTCATCGGATGGTCTTACTATGGGCAACAATGTGCTAAATATCTCTTCGGTATCCGCATCGTGAAAGGATATCGAGTCCTCTTTGTGGTTCTTCTTTTCCTGGGGTCCCTTCTGACGGGGGCCCACGTGCAAATTGTCACCAATATCGGTGACATCGGGAATGCTCTGATGGCATTCCCAAACCTCATCGGGCTACTGTTTCTGACAGGAATTATCCGTCGATTAACACTCGAATCCTATAGGAAGAAAGAATCGTCGATACCTTGATTGTGAACATTAAGAACACCAAGTAGAAATCGGACCCAGATGGACCGCCGTCTGCACGTCTCCCCGGCCCGACGTGCTCCGAAGTTGGACCGAAAAAGTCCTTTCACTCGCTGTTCTTAGACTACCTCACGGGATCGAAACTTCACCTCTCTATCAAGAAGTGCTTGTCCCTCGCACTCCTGCATCCCACCCGCGACAAGACAGTTCCACGTCAATCGTTCTGAACCCTAGCTTGCCCAACTGACTCGAGGAGAAACATCTCTCCACGTGGTCTCATCCGGCACAAGCGAGAACCGTGAAGCGTCACTTGAGCTCAAGGTACCAGGGCCAGAGGTGAATATGGTCGGGAGGGCAGAGCACCGAACCCTAATCTTGGCGGGAAATCAAGAGGGAGTTCACTCAGTCAACCAAAGAACACTTCGGCGACTTCAAACAGCTTCAAATCGACGGTCTTCAGCTCGCCGATCGCGTCGGCGATGTCGATATCGACAATCTGGTTCCCTTGCAGTGCAGCCATTCGTCCAAACTTCCCATCTCGAATCATGTCGACCGCATAGACGCCGAACCGTGTCGCAAGCACCCGGTCGGCAGCGGTCGGGGAACCACCACGCTGGATGTGGCCAAGGATCGTTGCCCGTGTCTCAAAATCGGTTCGCCGCTCGATTTGTGAAGCAAGGATGTTACCGATTCCACCAAGATGGACGTGACCGAATTCATCTTTCTTAAGGTTTTGGACAATGAAGCTGCCATTCGTATCGATCGTGGTATCGGTTGCAAACTTCGCCCCTTCAGCCGCCACCACGATGCTGAAATTCCGACCCCGCTCCGCACGCTTACCTATCACTGAACAGACACTATCAAGATCAAAAGGTTTCTCAGGAATCAGAATCACGTCTGCACCGCCCGCCATGCCGGAATAGAGAGCGATCCACCCGGTGTGGCGACCCATGACCTCCACGACCATCACACGGTTGTGACTTTCCGCAGTCGTGTGAATGCGATCGATCGCATCCATCGCAATGTTGACGGCCGTATCGAACCCGAACGTGAAATCGGTCCCCTTGATGTCATTGTCGATCGTTTTCGGGATGCCAACAATCTTGACACCGGATGTATGAACCTTGTGCGCAACGCCGAGGGTATCCTCCCCGCCAATAGCGACGAGCACATCCACCTTTGACTTCCGCAGGTTTTCCACAATCTGCTTTTCACCATCGGGGGATTTGTACGGATTCGTCCGTGAAGTTCCAAGGATAGTCCCCCCGCGGTGCAAGATGCCGGTGACCGTGTTGATTTGGAGTGGTTGGGTCAGACCTTCGAGCACGCCCTTCCAACCGTCGCGGAATCCGATGACTTCATCGCCGCTGCTGAGTGACTTCCGCACGACTGCACGAATCACTGAATTGAGTCCTGGGCAATCGCCGCCTCCGGTCAATATACCGATTTTCATAACTCCTTCTCTTACCTCCTGTTCCTCAAGAATCGAGCCCGGTCGAACTATACGTTCTTCAAGCCCTGCAGGTTCCACCGTTTCATCTTTTCCACCATCTGGTAATCGGTGAGATCGTAATGGATCGGAGTGATGGAAATCATGTTGTTCAAAACGGCCCCCTGATCGGTGTCGTCATCGTGATCGAGCAGCATCAATTTCCCCGTCAACCAGAAGTACTCTTTGTTGCTCGAATCACGCCGCCGTTCAAAGGTATCCTCCCATTTGGATTTGCCCTGCTTGGTCACGACAACACCACGAATCTCGTCTTCGCGAACTGGAGGAATGTTCACATTGAGCAACGTTCCCTCTGGCAAGCCTCGTTCCGCGACGAACAATGCCAGCTTGCGCGCGAACTTGGCCGCGTACGTAAAGTCGGGAGCGTCGTACGTCGTGAGGGAAATCGCAACTGAGGGAATTCCGAGGATTGTGCCTTCCGTCGCCGCGGAGACGGTACCAGAGTATATGATATTGATCGCGGCATTGGAGCCGTGGTTGATGCCGGAGAGAAGCAGGTCGGGCTTCCGCTCCAGGAGCGACCGCACCGCCAATTTGACGGCATCGGCCGGCGTTCCCTCAACGGCGTGACCGAAGAACTCGCCGTTCTTGTAGAAACGGTAGGCTCGGAGCGGATAGCTGACGGTAATCGCATGGCCGACAGCACTCTGCTGTTTGTCCGGCGCAACAACGGAGACCTTGGCGATGTTTTTCACTTCCTGCGTAAGCGCGTAAATCCCGGGCGCATCGATACCATCGTCGTTCGAAACGAGAATGTGCAACTTCCGCTCCATAGCACGCACGGCACTCCAAGCCGCTACAAAAATCTACCAAAAATTGCGCAAGGAATCAACAACATCGGAAGGACTAATCTTCAGGCGTCGGTTTCCGGATGAACAGGAAATACACTCCCGCGACGATGAAGAAACCTATGACAACTGCAGTTGTCTTAACATCCTCGGTTCCAACGGTGGGAGGGATTCGTCCGAACTTCCGTTTGGGAGGACGGTAGTTTTTCCAGTTGATTTTTTCTATCCCAGCCACCTCGAACTCGAACACATAATCGATCACTTGCTCCCCCGAGGCGAGGGGAAAGTACATCGTGATGGTTTTTCCGACGTTTTCAAGAATTTTCGCTCGTAGTTCTTCATTTCCAAAATCACGGGTCGGAAACAAATCCCGCTCTACCCATGTGCCGTCGATCAGCCGGAGGTTCTCCGCCGGCACCAGAAAATCGGTCAAAGACGCATTGGGCATTATGAGAGCGGGCCGCCGCTGAACGGGTTGAAGCGCGTACACACTGGCGGAATAGTTGATCGGAGTAATACTCCTGTCAACAACAAGCAGGACACGATCCCAATGTACCCTCAGTAATTGAGTCGAAAAATTGTGAAGCGTGAAGTTGATAAACGATTCGTCAATTCGAAACTGCATTAAGATCCGCTCGTCCCCAAAGCTAAGTTCACCACTTGGGATCGGTTCCGTCAAGCTATAGCGATACTTGAACTTCGATCCTACCCGATCGCCGAAACTTGCAACGCTGCAACCCCAGAAGACGAACGCCGTGAGAGTTAAACAAGCGAGGAGTGGGCCGTCAGAAAAACAGCGGAGCCCGCACGTCTTCCGACCGGAGTACCCCGCGGGCGATCCCGAACACGCTGAATCCAGGAAAACGGTCTTTTTCTGGACGTTAATCAGCATGATTCCTCTAGCGGAAGGATCCCTTTTCTCTCAGTTGCACGATTTTGCTTCGGAGCAGCTGTCTGAGAATTGACCTCAATATTCTTGAACGTACCTTCCGTTTCGAGTACGAAAATACAAAATCCGAAGGCAAAGTCAACGAAAAACTTGAATGGCAAACAGATTCAGAGATCACCGTCGCCCTCAGAATAGAAAGCGGTTCTGCAAGATGTCTCGACATCGATTCCGAATCCCCAAAAGCTTAAGGCATCGAACAGGGTTACGAAACAGAAAATCTGAGCAGGTGAGACGAAGGCCGCGCATGCAGCCCGATTGATGAAGACGGGTAGGAAGTAATGCCGTTCCAACTAACTGGATTGACTCACTATCAAATTCCACGCAGGCGGATCAAGCACCGTCCCGCTTGGGGGATCGGATGCACCTTTGATTATATATAATGTGTAAACTCGAGGCGCACTAGCC
>JAZGDE010000039.1:0-47065 GCA_036477295.1 Bacteroidota bacterium
ATCGTGACATAGAGCCAGTTGTCCTGCCGAAGCCAGGATTCGTATTCATCGAAATGACGAGTTGCCTTGATTCGAATGAGAAACCCGTTTTTTCGCTGTTCCACGATCAAGTCCCCGATATCGTAGGCGCTCGGCCTGACGGTCATTGCCACTCGGATCGTCTCGGTGCTCTTGTCGTAGGTAACGGTGCCGTCGTACAACTGATTGAACGGGCCGAGGAATTCTTCTACCGGGACGAAGAACGCACCTGCACCCACCAGAACGTTCGCGGACATTTGGATGATGCTCTGGTTTTCACCGGCGGAATCGGAGATGACAATGAACGGGTTATCTGCCGTCAACCGCACGCGGTACCTTGGCAACTTGACCTCAAATTTGCGTGTCTTGAGGTTGGCATAGGTGTTCAGCCTGAGGAGCTCGCTGAAGTCGTTGAGCGATCCATAGGAGACTCCGTTTAGTTCAAACTTGCCGATGACGGAATTCCTCGATGCATCCTCCTCAAAGACAACCTTTATGACATTCTGCTGTGCAGCAAGCGGGTAGCTCAGGAGGAGAAGGGTGGACAAACAGAAGCCGCAGATAGAGAAGCCGAAACGGACCCGCTCGCGACGGATGGTGAGATCAATCGGACTGGACGTTATGCATCCTCTCCGGATCATCGATATCACTGTCCTCGCTTTTTCTACCGTTCGTTCCATCATTTCGATGCAGTGTGAATCACGCTTCGTTTGGCCTACACCGTTGATAAGGCCACTCGCTTCTCTCGAATACCGTACAGACCGCGACCCTGCATCCTTCTAGGGATTCTTCACGTACTCCCGGATGTTGATGTCCCGCTTGGCGAGCTCCTCCAGGAACGGCTTTCCCTCTACGATCTGCTCTGGGAGAAATACACCCCTCTGCCGGATTTGTTGACGCGCGATCATCTGCGCAATGATCGATGTTGGATAGGCGGTTGTCCGCATCATGGCCGTGATATCGTTTTTTTCGTCGTAGTAGTCGACCATCTCCCAGCAACAGGTCCGATGATTGCCGTTGCGCTGTCCGGATATGGTGATTCGCATGAGGACTACATCTTTGTCGTGGAATGTCAGCTTTCTCTTCAGCAGTTCGACGAACATCTCCCGGGCCGTTTTAATACCTTGTCCGGCCATGAATGGTTCGCTGCTGGCGAAGCCAATTTTGAGAAGAGTCTTGAACTTTTCGCAGTGGCCCTTATACCGGACCGATTTATAATCCATTTCACGAACGCGACCCTCGAAGAGCTTCGTGAGCGACGATATGCCTCCAGATGTATGGAAGGCTTCCAGTGCGTTGAACGGAGGAGGGAACTCGATCTCCTCGAGTTGTGTCATCGATTCCACTCGCATCAGTTTGCCCTCACGAATCACTTCCGCCTCTTCAACATATTCGTTGATTAGTCCTTCCGGATTGAAAACCAGCTGGTAGTTGAGTGGCGGCTGCGGATGCTGCGGGAGTCCGCCAACGCGAATGTACAGCTGGTCGACGATGTCGAAGGACTTGGCTCCATGCATGGCGATGACGTTTGCCATTCCTGGTGCAAGTCCGCAGTTCGGTACGATGGTCACACCCGCTTGTTCGGCCTTGATGTGGAGCTTCATCTGCTTATCGACGACTTCCTGATTACCGCCGAGGTCGCAGAGGGAAACTCCTGACTCGATTGCAGCCTTCGTGAGGAGGAGATTGTGCGTGTAGAGCACCGCGCTGATGGCAACGTCACGGCCAGTCATCATGGCGAGGACATCGTCATAGTAATTGACATCGAGCCGTGCGGCGTGGATGTGCGGACTTTCGATCTTTTGCGCAATTTCCCGCGCACGATCTTCATTGAGGTCGGCGAGCACGATCTCTTCAGTTCCCTCCGCATGCGCAAGATCGTAGGCGACTGCGCTGCCCATCAATCCAGATCCAATGACGAGAAATCTCATTCTCCTTGCCGTGATGAAAAATACATTGCTTCACTTGAACACTTCACCGGTTTCCATGCTCCAGATGAGCAAGTCGAGCTCATCCATGGGTATTCCCACAGCGTCAGCAAAGTTCATAAATTTTCTCTCGATCTGGTTGTATTGCCGCCGGCTCAACGTGTGGGGGATCCTCCGAATGACTCCATACCGTTTCAAGTTCCTGAGGATGTGACGGTCAAGTATGGCGAGTCCCCGATGGCCGATGTTTCGGAGAAAATGTGTTGACTCTTTGTAACCAAGACCCTTGACGTTGAGCACCAACCACTCGCGAAGTGCTCGGGAATCATAGCTATTCGCCAGCGCGGCCAGCACGAGAGGGAAAAGTTTCTTGAGTTCAATGAGACGCTGTGCTTTCGTCTTATGGAACCGGACGTAGACAGGGCCTTGGTGGAGGAGCGGTTCTGGGTCGATTTCGGCACGGTAGAAGTCGCAATCTCGCAAGAATCGGACGACACGGTCACAGTTCATTGCGCTCGATTGCGGGGTGAGGAGGCAGTAGGCAAGCTCGTAGAAATATTCTGAGGGAGGGACGCGGGAGAATTCTTCCAGTCTTGCTCGGATCACCTCCTGCCGCTCTGCGTGCAGCGTGTGGAGTTCGTCCACGATGTCAGGTTTTCGGAAAGTCTTGTTTTTCATCGGTCCATCACGCCAAGCTCACATGCATACCGACGGGCTTCCTTTCGTCGTGGATGATGATCAGTCCGTCCCGCTCGAGTTGTCGGAGTACTCCGTGGAGCCAGGGGAGTTCCCTCAGTTCGAAATCTGGCTTTACTCGCGGTCCGAGGCTGCGGGTGGAAATCCAACCGTCGTGGTTGACGTTCCGCAATGCCTCAATGATCCGGCCCCGGTAGTACCGCCGAGGTCGGCCTTGGTAGACTGGCTCGCGCTGAGCGGATGGTCTTCGGTCTGTCTTGATTCTGAAAGCAGAACGGCAGAACCCCCGGACCGGGCACTGTCGGCATCGAGGAGCGCGGGCTTTGCATATAATTGCGCCGAGGTCCATCAGCGCCAGATTCCAATCAACCGCCCTGTTTATCAAGAGCAAGTCTCCAGCGAGTTTCGAGATTTTCCCTGCATCCTGACGATAGATCGAACCGGTCGTTCTCCAGAAAATTCTCGTAAGAACGCGGCGCACGTTTGTGTCGACGACGGGCACCGCTTTGCGGTGTGCAAAGCAAGTGACCGCGTGCGCTGTGCATTGACCGATACCGGGAAGCTGTTGCAGTATCTCTACGGAAGTCGGCAGCTTACCGTTAAAGCGCTCGACGACGATCCGGGCAACCTCACGAAGTCGGAGTGCCCGACTGTTGTAGCCCATGCCTGACCAGGCCCGGATTACTTCGCCTTTGGAGGCTTTCGCCAGCGCCTCGAACGTGGGAAACCGTTTGAGAAACTCTGGGTACTTCACTTCGACGCGGGAAACCTGAGTTTGCTGCAGCATGACTTCGGACACAAGAATTCTGTACGGATCCCGGGTTTTGCGCCAGGGCAGGTCGCGACGGTGTCTCCGAAACCACCGCAACACCTCAGAAACGATTCTGTTCGCGGTCAACTTCATGGAGCAGCGAGTCGATGAACGGTTTGTTTCCTTCCAACATGTCGAGCCCTCTGAGTTCGCTCGGGGTGACCCAACGGATTGCTTCAAACGCCTTGTTCATCGGTGTTCCCTCAAAGGAACGGACGAAGCAAAATGTCACGTTGAACTTACTGTTACCCGAATACGATGTTGTCATCGTGTACGATTTCTCGAGTCGAACACCGGTGACTCCCAGTTCCTCACGGAGCTCACGTTCGAGCGTTTGATGGAATGGTTCGCCGATTTCCAGCTTGCCGCCCGGAAACTCCCAGTGGAGCTGGTAGCATGAGCCCCTTCTCCGCTGACACACGAGCACCTTACCGTCACGAATCAGAATTCCGACCACCACCTGCTGCATCGTTGTGCGTCCCTTGAAAAGTTGCGGTCAATATAAATATTTCCGCCGTGAATCTCAAAAGTTTCACTCAGTCTTTCCTGAGGCTTCCCCTCTTAAAACAGCAATACCGCTCTTTCTCAAGCGGTACTGCTGCGGTTCACGCCTAGTGTCTGCTGATGCTTTCGTTACTAAATCACCCTCTCGTATTCTGAAATGTCCATCTTCCAGACGATCTCCCCGCAGAAGCGCACTCCTTCGGGACAGATCGGCCGCATACCAGCCATCGCGCGAACCGTGCAGGGTGGAAGAAGGTACTTTCCGATGAGCGGATTAACCTCTCGTATCTGTGTCGCTTCATCGAGTGAAGCGCGCCAGATTTCTTCCTGAGCGTTGTAGCAGAGCCGCATTACGTGTTTGTGGTGGAGGTTCAGCAGGTCTGCGGATTCGGTAAAGCGAACGGCGACGGCATTGGGAAGGAGGTACATCGCATACTCGGGGTTCACACCGAGTCCCAGAAGTCTCGTGATCCCTTCCCACACTCGTGCCATAATCTCGTCGTAGCAGCGCTGGACTCTAGAGTCCTGCTTGACGAGTTCGGGGGTGATGTAGTCCGGTACGTCGATGTAGTGTGCGTGCAGCACGGGTCGTGAACCGGGAGTCATGCGATGGCGCTGGTCTTGAGAGTCAGCGGCGTGGCTCAACTTTTTCCGAAACGTGTACGAGGGATGATAGAGCGTCCGTGCAAGTTTCGAATGTGTCGTCAGCACGAGCGATTCGCCGAGGAGTTTGTTCTTCGCAGGATTGAGCACGAGGTCGATTGCGTCCTCGTCGTTTAGCAATTCGGCAGTTATGCCCAGCACTTCACGTACAGATTGAGCCAGAACTTTCTCGTTATTCAGTTTGTAATCGATCAATTTGGAGACTCTTCCGTCGAGACTCTCGTCGAACTCCTGCAGGAATGCTTTGCTTGAGAACATCCCACCGTGGGAGAGTCGATCATCGTGTGAGATGAAGAAGTCGTGTTCGGGTATATGATCGAGCTCGAGCGTTCCCTCCAGTACAATCTCGTAGAGCGGGTCGACCTTCAGCAACTCCTCGACCATCTTCCGGACGACGATTTTTTGTTCGAGCGGCGTATCGTACTGTTCGCACAGACGATAGTAACGCAGCAGAGTGATGCCGCTGATGGTGTGGTACAGGTACGCAAACGTCGCGATGGGCATGACGTACCGCGCGACCTCTTGCGCTTTCTTCTTGATGTCCTTCGTGTACTTCTCCCCGTACACCCTCCGTCCCGGGAAGCGCTTGTAATATTCGCCGGCCGTGGGAGGCTTGAGGAGATCGATGAGTTTGTGATAGGATTCGATTTGAAAATCGATGGTTCGTTGGTACACCTCAAGGGCTTCGCCTTCCAGCGGCGGTATGGCGCACATCCCAGGTTTGATTTCGACGTACCGCTGACTTACTTGCTCAGAGTTGTAGAAAGGATGACTATGGAGGAACGACCAGATGAAATGCCGCGAGACGTTCTCGAGGATAAACTGAAAATAGGCATGCTGAAACGTGGTGTGATGACCAGCTTCGTAGAGACTCTTCGCCAGTTGTTTCCACCGTTCGGGTTCGATCTGCTCATCCTTAATCACGCCTTTGCTCGAGTAGCACGTACGAGCAGTCGCAACGACGTTTTTGAAAGGATTGGGAAAGAACTTGTCGAGTTTAACGATCGGCTCGGGCGACAGAAAAGACTGCATCAATGAAACTCCACTTAAACAGCCAGGTGGGAACTCGATTTAATGCACCAACATAACAAATACCGTTCAAAAGTACAAGGACCGTTCTTCGGCTTCGTGGTGTGCAACCCTTGCGAGCTTTCGGGGACGCCCCGTCGCGGCAACGACTCCTTCAAGACTTGCTTGTCCATCGGCAGGTCGTAGTGGGAAGGGACGCGCTACCCTTCGGAATCGCATGATCTTGGCGACCCCAGACTGTATATAGTTGCCTGAAGGGCTTGTGTTTCCGAGAGGATTTCACAGAGGCGAGAAAACGACCGGAATTACAAGGGTGTTTGAAACTCCAGCTCAAAAAAAGCGTAAAACTAGTGAGGTGCCACTAAGGTGCCTTATTCTTCTACGAGGGTGGCCCCGGAGGACTGATTCATTATGAGGGGACAGGGGTGTGGTGTCTTTGGCTTGATCCTAACGATTTTCTTTGTGCCTTTGACTCTTTCGCAAGAGAAGGTAATTGTGTCAATGTGGGATTTCTCAGAACGAGAGTTGGAAGCTCAGGGGTTGACGCTTGCGAGAGAAACTCGACTTCACATCACAGCGACGGGTGGGGGGGAGCACGAAGCGATGTTCGCATGGGAAGAGGACGAGCCGATGTACGCGTTCGCTTGGATCATCGACTCGGAGACGCGCGAGCCGGTTTGGGAAATGACGATGCACAATACGTCTCAGAAGAGTGGGGACCGCAGGTTTGATGGTTTTGTGACGTTGGCCAAAGGCTCCTACGAGATTTACTATGCTGCCTACGCGTACTATTACCACGGGACGTTTACTCACATTCACATAAACGTCGATCACAAGACGGGAGAATTCGAAACACTGAGGCACGGTCGTAAGAAGAGCTTCTGGTCATTCTTGTCAGACTGGTTCGACGAAGACGTCGAAAAGGAATTTTTCAACCAGGCACCTCGATGGGGCATTGAAGTGGCGGCAGCCTCCAGCGATGTTTCCGGGATAGAACGCTTTATGGCTCCAAAGAATCACAACGGCATTCTTATTCAACTGACCGGCTTGGGTGAAAACGAAGTTCGACGGCAGTCCTTCACGCTTTCGCGCTCCATCCCGATACACCTGACGGCTCTTGGGGAAGCATACGGTCGCGATAAGTTTTTCGATTACGGCTGGATTATCGACGCGGAGACACGAAACCGCGTGTGGGAGATGGCATGGCATAAGGCGCGCCATGCCGGTGGGCACTCGAAGAACATCAAAGTGGATGAAACCATAATGCTGCCCGGAGGAAAGTACGAGTTGCACTACGTCACGGATGACTCCCATTCGCTTGAAGATTGGAACGAAAAGCCCCCATACGACCCGCTGAACTGGGGGATTGTGCTGCGTGCAACAAGGGAGTCTGACATTCAGGCATTTACTCTGACCGGCCCGACTGCGATGAAAAATGTCATTGTGCAGCTCACGAAGGTCGGGGACGACGAAACGCGGAGTGCGGGTTTCACGTTGAAATCAGACGCGACGGTTCGCGTGTACGCGCTCGGGGAGCGGTACGGCTCGCGTCGAAAACTTGCGGACTACGGTTTGATTCTCAACGCCAAGACTCGTGAGAAAGTGTGGCAGATGCGCGCGGAGAATACGCTGCATGCAGGCGGCGCGCCGAAGAATCGCTACACTGATGAGATCATCTCGCTACCGAAAGGCTCTTACCTCGTCTATTACAACACTGATGACTCTCACTCCTACGAAGGCTGGAATGCCAGTCGTCCGTTTGACCCCGAACATTGGGGCATCACCGTCACAGGGTGGGGGAAAGATTTCGAGCTCAAACAGATCACGACGTTCGAGGAGGGTGCTGAGGAGGGAGTACTCGCTCAGGTCATGAGGGTCGGTGACAGCCAGCATGTTATGCGTCGGTTTGTTCTGGACAAGCCGATGCACGTGCGTGTGTATGGTTTGGGAGAAGGACAACCTCGCGAGATGGTCGATTACGGCTGGATTGAGAATGCAAAGAATGGAGAGATTGTTTGGGAGATGATGTACAGTAAGACGTCACACGCGGGAGGAGCGAGAAAAAATCGCAGTGTCAACTCGGTCATTATGCTTGACCGCGGTGAGTACATCCTCCACTACGAGACCGACAATTCCCATTCCTACGAGGAGTGGAACGACTACCCACCCGAAGATGTCGCGCATTGGGGAATCACGGTGTATCGCGAAGAGTGAGGGCTATCGTCAACGAAGAGGTTTTCCACGCTTACTATTTTTCTCCCCCTAGGGGAAGGCTTCGCCATCGTTTGCAGCCACCCATAAGTGATCTTTTAGGCCCGCCTGAACCATATAGATAGTGGGGCAGGCTCACCTCGAAAATATCCTACCGGATTCGCTTGACAATAACCACCGTCTTATCGTCGGTGTACGTTGGATGCGTGTTGAACGTCTCTGTGTCCTCGATGAGGAGCTGCGCGATTTCCTTCGCGCTTAAGTCCTTCCACGTCTTCAGCCGGTCCATCAAGCGCTCTTCACCGTACATCTCAGAGCGATCGCTCATTGCCTCTGAAATACCGTCCGTGTAGAGTAGCAAGATATCGCCGGGTTCAATCGTGGTGCTCTCGGTCTGATATCGTTGGTCCGGAAACGGTCCTAAGAGTTGACCAGTCGGTTCAAGGGATTCCACCTCCCCAGTTTTCCCGCGGAGGAGAATGGGGTTGTTGTGTCCGGCGTTAGCGTAGATCATCAATCCACGTTTGTCATGCGTAAGCTCTCCGTAGAAAAGGGAAACGAAATGCTCGTCGGAGAACGTCCGATTCATCAACCGGTTGATCTTGCCCATCAGTGTCGAAATCTTGGACTGATATTCGAAGCCCAGTCTGAGAGCGCCGGAAATATAGAGAGCCTGTGCAGCTGCCGAGAGCCCCTTGCTTGCCGCGTCCCCAATGACTATACCCAAGCGGTCGAAATCCTCTGTTTCGAGGTAGTCGAAGAAGTCGCCCCCCACGACCCGGTCCGGGACAGAGATGCCGTACAGCTCGTAGTCATGGAACCGAAGTTCATGCTCCGGAAGGATGCGTTTCTGGATTTCTCGAGCCTTGTCGAGGTCCTGCTCCAACTGAAAAGCCTCAGCTTCGACGTGACGAGCCTTCAGGAGGAAGTTGAGTGCGCTTCCGATGATGCTGAGCGTATAGAACAGACTCTGGTCGAGGTTGTCGACGGTGAACGTCATACAGTAAGGATACACCTTTGTGTCTTGCCAGCGTACTTTCTCTCCGATTCCGACCGCGGAGAAGCGCAAGATACCCTTTCGGAGAAAATATGGGTGTGTTTCCTCCGCCAGCAGTGTTCGGTTCTCTGCGATATCAAGAAACATAGGATAGTTCTCGATCTTAATCTCATAATTGTTCTTAATCTTCTCGACCTCTCCGCGTTGTTGGAGCAACCGGTACACTCCTTTTTGTGGAATCAGTTTCCAGATCCGTCCGCCTTTGAACTCAATATTCTCATTCCGGATAATCTGCTCGAGAACGTGGGAAAGGAGTTCCTCCTCCGTACCCATCCTCTCCGATGCAAAGCTCTCGATAGTCCTGTATAGCTTTCGTTGATCCATGAGAACGTTTTGCGTCCCTCTTTTTCGTTGATCTGCTCAGCAAAGCACCTCCCAATATATGAAGAATTTCCGACGTTCTCAATCTGAAGGCCTCATTCTCCTTGACAATGTTCTGGTTTTTAGTTATGTGTTAACCCTGATCAATTCACAAATATTGAAGGAGAAGGAAAAATGGACCGAGAAGTCAACCGCAGAGATTTTCTCAAGACAATTGCGGCTGCGAGTGCGGGAGTTATGGCCACGCCAGTTGTGGGCCTCCACGAACTGACGGCGAGGGTGCCGGAGCAAGTACGACCAGTGGTCATCGCCAGCGCGAACGGATTGGCTGCGACGGACCGGGCAATGTCGATGATCGAACGGGGGGTCGATGCTCTCAGCGCGGTGATCGCCGGAGTGAACATTGCGGAAGAGGATCCCAATGACATGACCGTCGGATACGGCGGCTTGCCGAACGAGGACGGCGTTGTCGAATTGGATGCGGCGGTCATGGAGGGACCGACGCACCGTGCGGGTGCAGTGGCTGCGATTCGGAATATCAAAACGCCTTCGAAGGTGGCTCGACTGGTCATGGAGCGCACCGACCACGTGCTGATCGTCGGTGAGGGGGCACTGAGGTTTGCGAAGGCACACGGGTTTAAAGAAGAAGATTTGCTCACCGAGAGGTCGCGTGAAGCATGGCTGAAATGGAAGGAGAACCTAAGCACGAAAGACGACTGGCTCCCGCCGCACACTCCTCAGGACAGTGATATCAGTTCGGTCTTCAAGCCGTATTTTCGTCACGACGGTTCGATCAGCTGCTCGGCGCTCGACCGAGATGGGAATCTTTCTGCGGCAGTCACGACGAGTGGTCTTAAGTTTAAAATTCCCGGACGCACCGGTGACCTTGGCATCATCGGTGCCGGAATTTATGTGGACAATGACGTAGGGGCTGCGGGTTCTACGGGCCGTGGAGAGGCGAACCTGATTAACTGTAGCTCGGTGATGATCGTCGAGTACATGATGCAGGGCAAATCCCCAGAAAAGGCATGTCTCTCGGCATGTCAGCGTATCGTTGATCACAATCGGATGCGGCGGCTGCGGGACGATGCAGGGAGACCGAACTTCGACGTGAAATTTTATGCCGTCAATAAGCGCGGGGAATATGGGTCAGCGAGTATCTGGAGCGGAGGGCAATATGCACTGCATGACGGGAGGGAAAACAAGTTGCGGGACTCTGCGTATTTGTTCAAAAAGAAGAAGTAACTCGGTCTCTTTGATCGAACGGGAGCTGGTAAGATCCCTTCCGCGCAGTTCGCTAACGCCGCGGCGTCTGTTTAATCCTGCTCTTATTCGCACCAGCGGCTGATGACGTTTGACACATCGGCGGTTTGCTCCGATTTCTGCCACTTGTCGAAGAACTTGATGTCGAAGCTGTCCGGCGACGGATCCGTGTAGTCGATCATCGCGCGGATCAGAATCCCCATGGTATCGCCAAGGATGAGACATTCGCCGGGACGGAGTGACGGGAGATGGACCCTCCGTTTGCCCAGCCGGGGAGTTTGAAAAAGAGTCTAGCGCGGTTGTTCGGGGGCAGACGCGGGAACAGTGGCGTGCCCATTTCCATTACTTCTCACCGTACACGGAATTGACCCGATACCGGCTACACGCCCACATCGTCAGGTTAGAGGTGATGGCTGCGATGGCACGTTTCTCATCCTCTTCGTGGATAACTAACCCGTACGTGTCTGCGACAAACTGCATGTTCTTTAGAATCTTTCCAATTCCGTGCTTCTTGACACCCCCGTGCCAGTACGCAATTTGACCGGTGAGCATTTCGTAGTGGCGGCGCAGAAATTCACCCATCGACATAAAATTCGTGCTGAGGGCAGTCCGCGGCTTACAGATCGCGAGCAGGTCTTCAAAATACTCGTCCCAGTGCGCCGCAAAAGCTCGGTTCTCCGGTCTTCGAAGGTACCTTGCCCGTTTGAGGGAGAACTTCGCCTTGGTTTTCACGCGGAATTTCGGGATAACGGGATGAAGGTCGAACAGCGTGACTGTCTCCTCCACATCGTCGGGGTCCTCCTCGCGGTACAGCCAAATGTTCTTCAACTGACTCCACGTCAACACACACACCACAGGCTGTTCCCGACTGTCAACCACGATGTACTTTCCCCGTTCTGCGTTGACAACCGTGATCCAGTGATTCCAATCGTAGACACAGAGGAGCGTCGGGCAGCCGCGCCGAAGATAGGTGAGGAGCTCATGCTTTGCACGATCGGCGCTCTTGCGACGAATTAACTTCAGCTTGCAGTTGTAGGCTCTCGCGGCTCTCCCGAGCTTTATCTCATCGGTCCCCGACCACCAGTGAGCACCTGCCATCCGGGAGATACCGTTATCGTCGACGAATCGTCCAAGCATCACCAGCGCATGCTTTAGAGCGAAGGGTCCGCAGGACCATTTGTTTGGCTGAGGATAGAGGCCCATTAGGCTTTTAGAAGATCACATTCTCAGTCTTGGATTGCTCTTTTGTAACCGACTGCGGTATTCTCGCGATCCACCACATACCGTTTTTGCTTTCGCGGTGAGAAGCTACAGAATCTTCCCACAAATTGCAACCTGCTCGATGACCTCGTTGACATTTTATCGAAAAATTCCTATCCATAGAGCCAACGGGAAAAGGACGCTATGTCTCGCAAGCGAACAGTTGCTATTCTGTACAATCATGTAGGTGAAGATGAGTACGAGCAGCTTCGACAGGTTGAGTCGTCCGAGCTCCAGTTCAAGCCGGAGTACGAGCTCGAATCCATCGCGACAGTAGCCGACGAAATAGCGGCGATGGTGAAGGCGCTGCGGAAGGAAAGGTTCCACTGCTATGCAGTGAACATCGAAGACAACTTCAAGACTCTTCTCTCTGTTCTCCAGAAACGCCGGCCGGATGTCATTTTTAACTTGATCGAATTCTTTAACGACAACTCTTGGCAGGAATCGATGGTTGCCGGTTTGTTTGAAATTCTTCGGGTCCCGTACACGGGTGCACCACCGCTTGGCCTTGCACTCTGTCAGCGGAAGGGCCTGACGAAACAGGTCCTACAGGCGAATGGAATTCGAACGCCGCGTTTTAAGTTGATGACCCGCGATCACATCCCGCGCAGACACGGCCTCCACTACCCCCTGATCGTCAAGCCGGCGAGGGAGGATGCCAGCACAGGTGTAGAAAACGCTTCCGTCGTGTTCGAACGTGAACAGCTTGAACAACGCATCAAGCATGTGCTCGATCAATACCAACAGCCGGTTTTGGTCGAAGAGTTTATCGACGGCCGGGAATTGAATGTCGCCATTCTCGGGAACGACCCTCCGCAGGCCCTTCCGATTTCAGAAATAGATTTCTCGGAACTTCCCAAAGGGATGCACCCGATCGTCAGTTACCAGGCAAAGTGGGACCCGCTCCACGAGGCCTTTCACCGGACGTATCCCGTCTGCCCTGCGGAGCTGCCGAAGCGAATCGAAAAGCGAGCAAACAACATCGCCGTCAAGGCTTACAAGATCATGGGATGTCGTGACTATGCGCGGGTCGACATGCGACTTTCGAAGGATGGTGAGCATCTGTATGTGCTCGAGGTGAACCCGAACCCGGATTTGACTGAGGGTGTGGCGTTCATGGAATCGTCAGAAGCAGCGGGATTGACGTTCGGGCAGACGCTGAGAAACATCGTGGAGTTCGCACTCCAGCGTGCTCCTCAAGGTTGACTACGCCAGCCAGAAGATGACGACGATGGTGAGGATGAGGACAAATAAGAAGACAAGCTTCAAGAGGAGAGCAACGGACGAGAGGATGAACTGGGCGATCCCGTGAAAGATCTTCCAGAGGAGCCAGAGCGGAAACCACACAGGAAACAGGAGAATCTTTAGTACGAGCATGGTTCTACCTTTGTGATCATGACGACGGCGTCTTTGTCATCATGAGGGCTCGTGCAGAAAAGATTTAGATTTTCTTGATTGCTACTCGCTTGACATATTTGCCGGTCTCGGTGTCCACCCGTACGACCTCTCCGGTTTCCACGAATTGCGGCACGAGAATCTCCATTCCGTTTTCGAGCGTGGCCGATTTCATCGTATTGTCCTGCCCCCCCACGGATTCCCGGTGCTGTCAGCGTGACCTTGAGTTCCACGACCTTCGGGAACTGCAGTGCGACCGCTTCCTCACCAATCAGCTCGACGGTAACCTTCGTTCCTTCCTTCAAAAATCGGTCGATGGAACCGGTTGTTTGCTTCAGGATGCTGTACTGCTCGTAGGTTGCTGGGTCCATGAAGGAAAACATCTCGCCATCATTGTAGATATGTATTCCATCTGCTTCTTCGTGAGATCGATGTCCTCAAGCTTGTCGGTCGGTTTGAAGCGACGTTCTGAGAGGTGAGCAGACCGCATGTCTTTGAGTTTCAAGAACGTGAAGCCCGCCATCTTGCCAGTTCCGGCATGGTGGACGACATGGAACACCTTGTACATCCGGTCATCGAGCTTGAGGACCGTTCTTGGCTGGATTTCTGATGCGACAACCATGACCTAACACCTCATGAGCAAGCGCAATATTCAGGTTGATCGCCAGAGACCTCAAAAGAAGCTAGCGCCCGTACGACTAAATCTTGACGCACCGTTGGCCCGCCAGACGGATGTCGGGCTGGCTAGTCGAGCGCGTGAGCCAGATGTGCTCATCGCCGACGATGTGCAGAAGAGCTCCGTAGACACCTCCATGGCTCGAGCCAAGATTCTGGCTGAATCGTTCTGGCCTAGCGTTTTGACGACGCCTATGATGCGAGGGGTTGCCCAGTAATTGAATTCTAGGAGCATCTGAACATCAGCAAGCGTCGAAAGAAGACTCTGACTTTGCGTTGCAAATATTCCGGTACAAATTCTCCTCGAGGGCTATCTGCAAGGGTCTGATCGTTTAGCAAGTTCCTCGGCGGGACGAGAGATAGCCCTATGGTTTCTCCACTTGCTTTTTTAGTTCCGCGAGCTTTTGTAGAGCGTCGAGCGGCGTCATTTTCTCCAAATTTAATGCCTTGATTTCCTCCCGCAACTTATCATCCCGCATCTCGAACAGCGTCAGCTGAACGTCACCGCGAATTCGACGTCTTCTTGATTTTTGACCTTTGGTTTTTGACTTCTCATCGGTTGTCTCGTCGTCATGGAACGTAAGATCGGAGCTTTCGAGATTGCGGAGGATCTGCTTCGCACGCTCCGTCACTTCATCCGGCAACCCCGCCATTTGTGCTACCTGAATGCCGTAAGAGTGATCCGCGAATCCCGGAGTCACCTTGTGGAGGAAAATCACCTTGTCCCCGTACTCGCGGACGTCCACCTTGTAATTCTTGATTCGTGAGTAGATTTCGGAAAGCTCATTCAATTCGTGATAGTGGGTGGCAAAAAGCGTTCTCGCTCCGACTCGCTCGTGCAAATACTCTGTCAGCGCCCAGGCGATGCTGATGCCGTCGAAGGTGCTCGTTCCGCGGCCCACTTCGTCCAGCAGGATCAGACTGCGCCTCGTTGAAGTGTTCACGATATTTGCGGCCTCGTTCATTTCGACAAGAAATGTACTTTCGCCCGTGGCGATGCTGTCCATGGCGCCGACGCGGGTGTACATTTTGTCAACGATTCCGATGCGTGCACGTTTGGCTGGCACGTAACTTCCCATCTGCGCCAGGACCACGATGAGGCCGACTTGCCGCAGGTAGCTTGACTTCCCGCTCATATTTGGACCGGTGAGTATGATGATCTGGTTCTCCTCGTCGTCGAGCACAGTGTCATTCGGAATGTAGCGCTCGCCGGGAGGCAGGAGCCGCTCGATGACTGGGTGGCGGCCGGCCTCGATCTCGATGCGCGCGGACTCACTGATCTCAGGACGGGTGAATTCGTACTCCACCGCTACATCGGCGAGATTGGTGTAGCAATCCAGCGTTGCGAGAACGTTCGCGTTGGCTTGAATCAGCCCTGTACTCTGCGCGATGGTTTCACGGACCTTGTTGAACAGCTCGGTCTCAAGGGCCAGAATTTTTTCCTCGGCGCCAAGTACCTTTTCTTCGTACTGCTTTAGCTCCGGTGTAACGTACCGCTCGGCACTGGTGAGCGTCTGTCTGCGGTCGTAATCGGAGGGTACTTTGTCTCTGTGCGTGTGCGTCACCTCGATGTAGTACCCGAACACATTGTTGAATCCTACCTTAAGCGAGGGAATGCCAGTGCGCTCCCGCTCCTTCGCCTGCAAGTTGGCGATCCAGGACTTCCCCGAATGGGCCACCTCGCGGAGTTCATCGAGCTCGCTGCTGTAACCTTTTCGAATAATACCACCGTCGGCAAGGTTTGTCGGAGGATCATCGACGATTGAGCGGTCAATCAGCTGAACGACATCCGCGAGCGGTTGTAAACCTTCAGTCAAGGCGCAGAGCGCTCGCGGAAGCAGCCCTTTAATGCGCGGGACTTTTTGAAGAATCGCCCTGAGCCAGACCACTTCCCGTGGCGTCGCGCGGCCGGTGGAGATCTTGCCGATCAACCGTTCCAGGTCGCCGATGCCCGTTAGTTCTTCGCTGACCTTTCCGCGCATGTCGTGATCGGCAACAAACTGCGAGAGCATTTCCTGACGCTCGAGGATCGGATTGAGTATCTTGAGCGGTCGCGTCAACCATTTTTTGAGAAGTCGTCCGCCCATCGGAGTCCGTGTGCGATCGAGGATCGACAACAGCGTCCCTTGCTTCGCTCCTTCCCCCAGCGATGAGATGATCTCCAGGTTGCGGAGCGTCGAGGAAGGCAAGACCATGTATGCGCTCACATCGTCCGGGACGATCTTCCTGATGTGCGGAAGGTTGCCCTTCTGCGTTTCTTGCAGGTAGTTCATCACGGCGCCTGCAGCAACGATGCCCATTTCCAGTTCCTCGACGCCGAATCCTTTGAGGGATTGCGTCTTGAAATGATTGATCAACAATTCATAGGCGTAATCATAATTGAAGATCCAGTCCTCCAGTTTTGTGTAGATACCATCGTACCGATCCTTGAGGAACTCCTGGAGACCCTCGAAATTGCGCTTCTCGATGAGGATTTCCGATGGTCTCACATTTGAGATCTGCTCTCCCAGCTGTTTGATCGAAAACTCGCTAACAGTGAACTCACCGGTCGACACATCGACGAACGCAAACCCGACAGTTCCATCTTCTATCGGTAGAGGAGAAGGGAAATGCAGCGCAGCGAGGTAGTTGTTCATCTTCTGGTCGAGGACTTTGTCGGAAAAGGCGACGCCAGGAGTGACCACCTCGATGACGTCCCGCTTCACGATCCCGGCGGCGAACTTGGGGTCTTCGAGTTGTTCACAGATGGCCACGCGGTAGCCGGCTCTTAGCAGTCTCGGCAGGTAGGTATCGAGCGCGTGGTGGGGGAAACCAGCGAGAGGAATGTCTCTTGCGGCCCCATCGCCGCGCCGAGTGAGTGTTATTCCGAGTACCTTTGAGGTTATCGTCGCATCATCGTTGAATGTCTCAAAAAAATCCCCCATGCGGAACAGCAGTATCGTGTCCGGATACCTCTGCTTGATCTTCTGGTATTGTTGCATGAGTGGAGTGGACATACCGGCGGCCCCAACTTTAGGTGTCGGGCTGACTGGAGAGAGTGTAGAATTCGTGCCAAAATAACGGAAATTCCGTCAGAAAGTCAATTGGGAGGTCCGACCTTCGGCCCGTCCCGGCGAGATCGGAACGGCGATCCGAAACCCCGTCCCGCGTGTGCAGGCAATATAAAGAGGGATGGCTTACTGCAGTTTTTCGAGTGCCTTGAGTTTCTTTTCAGTTCTCTTGCTGTATTCCAGAGTGACCTGGTGATTCGGTTGGATGAAGAGTGCTTTGTTCCAGACCTCGAGGGCCGCCCGGTAATCTTCCTTCACGTACAATCGCAATCCTCTTTTAAAGAAATCCTCGACTTTAGGCAGAAGAATCTCGCGGGTCCTCTCGAGGTAGCTTTTCGCGTCAAGATGCTCCTCGTCGCTCTGCAAAACATCAAGAAAGGTAGCAAGTGCTTCGAAATAGTTTGCCTCGTCGAACGATGATTTTCCGTGTTCGAACAGCTCCTCCGTTGTGCGTCGTGCCTTGACGGATTCTAGGCCGGATTTCGCCTCCGCGTTCCTGCGGTCGAACACCAAGACCCGCTCATAGTGTTTTCGCGCCTCTTCAATCTGGTTGCTTGCCAGGAACGCCTTTGCTCGGGTGAGATGGGCTTGAATGCTTTTCCTGATCAATGTTTCCATTTCGGTGATGCGGAAGGGCACCTCTTGACTGCCGGGGTCGATGTCGAGCACCCGTTCATAGGTCCTCCGTGCATGGTTGAACTTCTTCTGATCCCTCAGTTTATCGCCGGCGACAATCA
Source organism: Bacteroidota bacterium (assembly GCA_036477295.1). Classification (GTDB taxonomy): domain Bacteria; phylum Bacteroidota; class Ignavibacteria; order UBA10030; family JAZGDE01; genus JAZGDE01. The sequence continues at coordinate 17,619 of JAZGDE010000039.1, forward strand.
GCTGTTGGATATGTTCGTGAAGTTTCGGCTGGACTTCGTTGAGTCGTTGCTGGGCGTTCTCGTGATCCGGGTACGCCAGTAGTACCTGCGAGTACATCTTGATGGCCTGGATGTAGTCTCCCCTCTCTTCATACGATGTTCCTTCTCGGTAGTACACCGCGATAGTGGTCTCCATCACAGCCGTGGTGAGGTTTGCCATTGTTCGGGCGTGGGGATAATACTCGTCATACTGGAGGGCTGTCAAGAAATGCTCGCGCGCATCGAAGTATCGATCCTCATCGTATGCCTCCAATCCGCGTTGATAATACCTGTTGCGAATATCGCGAGCGTTCTCGCCAATCCGAAAATTGAGCGACAGTGAGATCCCAACATCGCCAACGGTAAGATCAGCATTCAGGTACGATGTGCTGAGACTGACACCCGCTGAGAGGGTCTTGAACGCCAGGGTTCCTGCCTGGAGAGAGACCCGGGAGTTCATGCGAAATTCCGTACCCATGAGGAATGCACGGTTCACTCCCTGAAGCTGCCACGCAGCCTGCCACCTTATGGTGTTCGGGACGATCCAGTACGCTCCGCCGACGTTCAACCCGAAAAGCGGAGAACGAACTTCTGAGGAGAGATTGACTACGCTGAGGCCTGCGTGGAGTCCCGAGTTTTGAGAGGGAGAGTCCGGAAGATGGAGCGCGGTTCCGAATGAAACCGCAAGCCGTGTAAATCCATCGCGAATCACGTTGAGAGCACCGCCCACCGTCTGGTGTTTGCCGACGAGACGGCCATATCCTGCGCTGTACCAGTTGTGGTTCGACTCATTTGCAATTCCCACCACAAACGTACCGACGAACGGTATGAAATGTGCAGCACTGAGGGAGGGAACTGTGGAGAATCGGTGAGTGCTCAAGAAGAACTCGTCCTGGTGGAGACGAGCGACCTCGGCAGGATTCAGAAACAAGGCCGCCGAACGAGGGAGCCACATGACCGACGAACCGCCGAGTCCGTAGTTCTTGCTGCCAGCAACCTGAGACTGCGCGGAGACGGAGAGAGCTGTCAGTTCGACGAGGATGAGAACGACGAGGATGCGGTACATCGTCAGGAGAGTGTGAGTGGCACTTGGTAGACTGACACGCGGCCTCGCTTCCCCTTGATGACCACTTTCTGTTCCGGCTTCACGGAGAATCTCCCGTTCAACCGAGTGACCACGTCGTGCGACACGAGGATTCCAGAGGCTCCCGCTGCGCGACAGAGCCGAGATGCGAGGTTTACCGGGTCTCCGATGGCTGTGAAATCCATCCGGTCACGCGACCCGATGTTGCCGAGTACGGCGCGGCCGGTCGCGATTCCAATGCCGACCGCGAGGACAAACTCGTTCATCTGTTGACGCTCCTTGTTCATCCGTGCGATTTCCTCCTGAATGCAGATCGCTGCAGAAACAGCGTGATACGCCATATCTTTCCCCTCGAAGATACTCATGACACCGTCACCCATAAATTTGTCCACGACACCATGGTGTTCGTCGATTACCCTCGTCTGCAAATCGAGGTAGTGATTCAAGGACTCGACTACTTCTTCTGGCCAGAGGGTTTCCGTGATGGCGGTGAAGTCCCGAACGTCGCTGAACAGAACGGTGATCACCCTGCGGGTGCCGCCTAGGGTGGGCAGCTTCCCCTCAGAAAGCATCCGAAGGGTCGACCGGGACACGAACTTTTCCATCTCCGTTTTTTCGCGGATTTGATGGACCATGTGGTTAAATTCATTCGCGAGAGTCCCGACTTCGTCCTTAATGCGCGTCACCACAGTAACCTTGAGATCGCCCAGCCCAACACGCCGTGCCGCTTCTGACAGAGCGATGATGATATGAACGATCCTCCCGGACAGAAGAAAAACGAGGTAGATCACGACGACCGAGACGATCACGCTGGTGAAGACGATCATGCGCTTCATCTCTTCAATCGGTGCTAGCAGGACGGCCTTCGAGAAGCTTGCCGAGGCACCGCCCAGCAAGATTTTCTTCACTTCTTTGTTGCTTGACTTGACGACGAAAATCGGCTGTACATATCGAAGGTGGGTAAGGGTTTCAATCAAGAACAGCGTGTCTGCTCCTGCCATCTGGTCCCATTCCACCGGCGAGACGAATCGGTTCACGCTGTCCGCGCTTAAGTGTGCCACGATCATGCCATTTCGGTCGAAGAGGTAGAGGTCCTCGAGTCCCGGAATCTCTCGTTTGCCGAAATTTTTTACGTAGTCCTGAAGGATGGGAAAAGAGTTGAGCAGCAGGTTGTCCTCCGCTAGGTATGCGAGGCTCTGGACGACGTTCCTTCCAACGATCTCTACCTGCGCCCGAAGCTCGTTCTCCTGCCGTTTCAACGTGATGCTGCTGATGGCGAAGGCGACGAGGGCGACCGAAACACCAACGATGATGCTGAGCTTGAGGCGGATCTTCATTCGCATGAAGAAATCGACGACCTGTTCCCAGCCTGAGGATGCCCAGACTGAGAAGGTGTTCATTAGTTGGACAAGGTGCCGCCGAGGCCATTGGAGGCTCGATTGAAGAGGCCCACGAACGAGTGAGTTATGAGTAAGGGTGCGGTACACCTTCGACCAGATCTGGACGATCGTGGGCAGGAGGAACTCCCCCATCCGATGGAGCCGGCTGCGGAACTCCCTCAACGTTACTTTGATCCGCTCTCCTATGACAGAAATCTGATGTGCCACGGGGTCTAGCCCAGTATTCATTTTCCCTTGAGCTTGGGGTTGTGCAGGACCATTAAACAGAACCGAGAGCGCGTACCTGAGTCGAGCTGATCTATAACAAAGCGAGTTTGCTCAACGTCGCTGCCATGATCGTCTCTGGCCACGCGTAGTCTGTTTTCGGACCGCCTAATTCTTTGCGATATCGTGGTCTTTTTCGATCGCTCGAGTCTTTCTCTTTGGGATAAACTGTCAGGCTAGATCAATCTATCGACAGTGTACGACCGCGCAAGCCTAGCTATCGACGCAGCAAAGTTGACCGGATCTACATGCTGGTCGTGAGTACAGGCACCATTGACTCCCGTTCCAATGGAAAGCTGTACTCCTGCGTCTTCCGGGAACCGAATTCTCGGTAGTTCTTTCACGTGAAGAAGGTTGGACGCCGTGAGGCAAGCACAAGAGAGTGAGCAATCCGCTCCTCATCATCTCACGACTGTCTGAAACAGTTTGCTGGCAACAAGGTTTGCTATCCACCAGAAACACCGTACGAAAGTAGTATTTTGCTGCGAGAAAGTCAATCAACTGTCAGTAGATCTTGAGTTCGGTTCAGAAATCCACATGCTGAGGCAACGTTGAACCGGTGTGGAGCGTTTCTTCCTGTTTTCGTGTGGGGGTCGGCCCTCCTCCCCTGCACTGTGGGCGCTTATTCGATCGCCGAGAGGATCCTAAGGACTGGGAAGACGTGGTCTATTCCGCGCGTGATCGGACTGAAGTCAGTGCTCATTCACGACGAACGCGATCCTCTCTCTGATCCGTTCGCCGGACTACACAGTATGTGTGTGCCAATGCACAGGCTCTGAAGGCGTTGAGGTCGTGTGAAGGGAGATATACAAAAGGGGAGTATTCTCGTGTTCGACTTCTTCACGGCCGAGGGGGAAGACGTCGCCTATGTCGTAAGAGCACGAAAATTGGTGTCGGTCATGGAGAAAAGTGAAAAAAATTCAATGAAACGGGAGGCTGGGGTTGGTAATCGTTCCCGGGAAATTCAAAGTGCGGTCCAGTGAAAGAGGCGATATCGGGGTGTTTTAACTGTTACATGTCAGTAGAACGACACGATTTTGTCTTTTGCGAATGCACCGAATAAGATCAGGTCGTGAGGGTCACAGCCACGATCTGCTTTCCTACAGTTCCAGCGCTCTGTTTTAACTATGGGTGGACCATGCTCGCGGTCATTCTTTTCTCGCGCTCTTGTTTCGTGAACGCGGAGTACTCAAGCATCTGTTTCGAAAGGTCGAGTGGATATTCAACCTTGACGTCAGTTATGGTACCGTCAGCGAGGGTCACGGGCACCAATTTCGGCATCACAAAGGCGGTGTACGAGGCGACGTCGAGCTCCTTGACACGCTCCATGACCTCATCGCGCAGCGTCGGTTCAAACTTCAATCCGTAGGCGTCAATCAATTTTTTCGCTGCGTCAAAATCACCTTCCGCTTTGATTCGCATCACCTCCGCAAGGAGTTTGCCGACCATCTCGTGCATTTCCTCATAGTCCACGACCTTGACGTACGTTTTTCCGTTGCGCTTTTCCATCGCGATGGCATCCGAGTTCTCCATGATGTACTTTGCTACCATCATGCGGTTTTTCATGTGATCCTGCTCGATCTGATCACCCTTTGGGATCCGCCGGAGCTGCATGAGGAGAGCGTTTCGAACGTAGACGTTGTATTCTGCCTTTGCCACATCGAAGCTTGGGATGATGCCGAGTTCCACGAGCTTTGGGTCCCAAAAGTGCCAAAGGGAGACGAGGTCGGCGCGAGCCTCTTCCAGCGTTGAATAGTAACCTGGAAGATAGTCCTTGGGGTCCTTTGTCAGTTTCTCGCTTACTTTTCCTGATGCATGCCCCAACACCTCGTGCATTGAAGTGTGAAGGTTGGAGGCAAGACTCCCGTACTGCTCGGCGAGCTGCTTCTCCTCATCATCGTACGCGAACTCCTCCAGCAAGTCTCGTTCACGCGATTTATTTAGGGCATCTTTGACATTGGCGAGCACAACACTTTTGGTTCCGTACTGCTCACGAATCGACTGCTCGTTCGGGAGGTTGATACCGATGGGAATAGCTGGATCGGCGGCGTCTCCGGTTTCCATGATAATATTTACGAACCGGGCGCTCAGAGGCTTGATATCCCGTTTCTTGTACCGATCATCCCAGGGCATCCTGTCTTCGAAGTACTGCGCCTTATCGCTCAGCGATTTGATCGATTTCGTCAGCTGCTGATCCGCCCAGTAGATTGCCGCCTCGTATTCACCCTTTGCTCCGCGGGGGTCCGTGTATACCTCGATGAACCCATGGATGAAATCGATGTTTGCAGTGTCGCTGACCCAGTGGATGTTGAATTGACGAAAGTCCTCCAGGTCCCCAGTCCGATAGTACTTGATGAGCTTTCGGATCGTTTCTCGTTGATATTCGTTGGCGGCGTAGGGGATTGCCATCTCAAGATACTCTATACAGACTTCCAGGTCCGCCGCGTACATACCCGGCGGAACATTTTCTCCGCCCGCGCGCCAAACGAGTTCGATCAACCTACCGTCTTTCTTGGCGACCTTGGAGTTTAGCGGGTTTTTCTCCCTACCCGCTCTTGCCCATCGGTCCACTTCGTCGTACGTCACATCTTTCCCATAGAAGTTGACCGTGCTCTCCTTGATCCAATCTTGCCCCGGTGTCTTGTTCGTCAGGATTGGTTCATAGTCCGCGTTGAAGATCACGTCCTTTAGGCGCTCAAGCTTCTGCTCCAGTGATTCACCCTCTGCGCTGCCAAAGCGAGCGCCGTTCTGCTCAGCCTGTTTCGTGGCCATCTTGAATTCATTCTCACTGCACATCGGAACAAACTTGCGCGAGGTCAGACCGTCGTACATGCCATTGTTGATCCAGAACAGCTTTGTGTAGTGCGTAATCTGTCTGATCACCGTACTGTCGATTCCCTCGGGATTCATGAGGATGCCTTCGAGGATGTTACGGATTTCCAGTGCGCTGCGATGGTGCTGGTCGATCGCAATGTCCCGACCGGCAATTGCTGCCTGTGAGAGATAGTAGAGGAAGATTTTGTCGCGGGTGGGAAGCGACTCAAATCCATCCGCGTACAGCTGAACAACGCGGGCCGGACCAATGCGTTCGATCGAATAAACTCTTTGGCCTTCAGGTTCCTGTTTGGCGCAGCTGGCCAGTAAGGCGAGTGAAAGTGCTAGAAATAGAACGTTTCTAAGTTTCATGGCAACTTCTTCTGAGTGGAATCTTCAAACCGTCCACACTTCAAGAACTGCGTTGTGGACCCGTGAGGAAAGGGCCAATGGAGGCAGAGGCTACAACGTGTGTTATCCAATATACCATGGGAAATGGAGAATATCCATCACCATCTGTTGAGTGCATGAAATCCTCAGCCCCATCCTCTCCCCCAACAAGGAGAGGCGTGTCACAAACAGACGGGTTGGTGGTCAGCACTTGAATTTGTGTCCAGGCAGGCCGATCTTATCAGAAGCGTCCCCCCTCCTCAAAGGCAAGAGGAAGGTCAACGAATGAAAGCCCTTGTTTTGAAGCACCATCCCGTCGAGAGTCCAGGCCTCCTCGGCAAAGCGCTGGTTGACAGCGGCTGGGAACTGGAAGTACGTGAACTCACCAAAGGGAAAACAGTGCCTACGGAATCTGGCGACTATCAAGGAATCATTCTCATGGGGGGCCCTATCAGCGTGAACGATGAGGAACAGTATCCGTTCCTCGAGGAAGAGATCGCTCTGATTGGGGAGACGATCGGGAAGAATATTCCAGTGATTGGGGTTTGTCTTGGTGCGCAGCTCATCGCCAGGGCACTAGGTGGCGCTGTGTCGCCGAACATGCAGAAGGAAATCGGGTGGCACCCCATTCAACTTACGGAAGAAGGGAAATCCGACACGCTCTTTGCGAGTGTCAATGAGTCAGAGATCGAGGTTTTTCACTGGCACAGTGAAAGTTTTGCTGTTCCTGAGAACGCTGTACTCCTGGCCCGTTCAGAGCTTTCTCCCTGCCAAATCTTCCGCTACGGCTGCGCCTACGGTTTCCTCTGTCACCTAGAGATTACACCGATGATGGTGGAACAATTCGTCAGAGTTTTCGCCGATCAGATTCCTTCCGAGATCAGCTCTGAGCGAATACTTGCAGGGACGGCTGAAAAAATTGAAACCTATCGCGAGATGAGCACAGGCGTCTTTGAAAAACTGGCGAACCTTTGGACAAAAACCTGGGAGCAAGTGTAAACACGAAGGACGGAGGACCACGAGCTCCCAAGCCCCGTGCGCGGCAAAGAAACGCTGACTGGCCACTTCTGTGCACTGAAATCTCTGCGATTCGCTTCTTACCGGACCCAGTGAGAAAAGTTCTTGTTGATGTATTCAGCCGTTTTTGTCGCAATTCCCATGATGGTGACCTGAGGATTGACGCCGAGTGAAGTGGGAGTGACACTCCCGTCACAGACAAATAGTCCTTGAACATCATGCGTCTCACTGTCGGAGTTCACCACAGCGCTCTTCGGGTTCTCCCCCATGCGGCAAGTCCCAAGTGGATGGGCACTGTAAATGACGATCGAGTTGGTGTCAAAGTTTGCGCCATCGAGAACACGATCGATCTCAGCTGGACTGCGTATGGTTGTCTTCTTGACGTGAAGAGTCGTGACCTCCTTTGAGCCAGCAGCGAAATGAATCTGAGCTGCGACCTTGATGCCGTGTTTCAGCGTTTCAATGTCGCGTCTTCCGAGATTAAATGAAATCAGCGGTCGGCCGTGCTGGTTCGCCTTGACTTCCCCTTCGGAGTCTGTATCCTTGACAAGAATGATCGATGCGCCGATGTGCGGAAACACTCTCATCAGCTGGCGGTGCGTTTCGCCGAACTCTGGAAGCGAAATTGCTGCGAGCGCAGGTTGCACTGGAACCGCCTCGATCCAAAATCCGGTTCCGTCTCCGTCCCTATTGAGGAACTCATCGCACATCGCCGACTGAGGGATACCGTACGCAGGGTCGATAATTTCCTCGAACAGACCAAAAACGGCAGTACTCGGATGAAGTGTAAGGTTTTTTCCCACCTGTCCGCTTGAATTTGCAAGATTCGATCTCAGGAGCAGTACCGGTGAATTGATCGCGCTCGCCGCGACGATGACGATGGGAGCGGTGATCTCAAACTTGTGTACCACTCGATTCGATTGATTGTCGAGTATCGAACCCCTCACGACTTTCGTCTTACCCTTCAGCTCGATGATCTCCGCCCTCGCGTTCGCGTAGAGGGTTGCCCCATGGCGGAGAGCATCGGGAACATAGGTGAGGTTGACCGACAATTTGACATCGAACGGACAACCGAGGCCACAGAATCCACATTTGAGACAGCCTTTTTCGTTGCGGGAGGTGGGTTGTGCTCGGTATCCGAGTTTTCTACTTCCTTCAAGGATTATTCGGTTGTTCGGGTTGTGATCGTGATCGGGAACGACGTGGATGTTGAGATACCTCTCGACTTTCTCAAAGTAAGGGTCGAGATCACTCCGCGAGAGCCTTTGGACTCCAAATGTTTGCGCCCACTCTGCCAGGACCCACTCCGGGGTTCGCAGGGAAGTCGTCCAGTTCACTGTTGAGCTTCCTCCAACGCACCGACCCTGAAGGATCGTAATCGAGAGGTCATCCGTCGTTTGGCTCGCACGGTCTTTGTACAAGTTCGCGTAGGCATCGTCCTCGCGCATGGTGAAATCCTTGCTCGTGTAATAGCCGCCCTCTTCAACGATGATGACTTTGTGACCTGCCTCAGCGATTTCCTTTGCGCAGACTGCTCCGCCGCAACCGGAGCCGATGATGCAGACATCGGCGAAATCACGGACGTCGTGATCGATGTTGGATGGTTGGAGAATCAATGGATTTTCCCAATCGGATTGAAATGCCTCTTGGTTGAGTGATTTGATGGTGAAGGGATTCTGAGACTTTCGCTGCGTGTGGTTTAACAATCCGTTTGAGGTTCAATCTCCACCTCGTCCCGCTAAAACGAACGGGCCCTTGTACCGGATGCTTTCCCAGGTTCGGTCGTCGGTATAATACATGATCATGCAAAGCCGTTTCAGCGCCTGAAAGGCTGTTCGACGAAATGGGATGATGCTCGTCATCCAGTCGCGCAAGTAGGAATCCTGGTCTGCCGGTTTCATATCGAGGAAACTCGAAAAGCGGAGGTCGAAGAGGAAAGCAAAAATAGGACTGTTGAACACCGTCAGCAACTGGTGAAATTGCCGCTGAATCTCCCGATCAGCATCGGTGAGGAATTTGTCCGCTCGAAGTGCTACCTCGGTCTCGTTCGGGTCTGGATCTGTGGGGAGCACCTTCCGGATCAGGCGTGCAGCGACTGCTTTCACGATCATATATTCGTGCCCACTGAAGAAGGTGAGTCGGCGCAGAATTTCTTCAGGGACTTGCTCGTAACGCGAGCAGCCGATGGGGAGGAAGGTGGAAGACCAAAGAGCAGCTGCTCCAAATGCAGTCTGTCTGAGGAATTTTCGGCGAGATTCTGCTTGAGAAACAGCCCTCGCTCGAGATGAAGTCATAGAAGGAGGTAGGAGCACTTCAGATCAAATTGGCGATTTGCTCACATTGCGTAGTTCAGGATCTTGTAGATCAATTTCGCGGCCGTGACATCCGGGTGTTGCAGGCCTTCGATGGGAGCAAGTTCTACAGCATCAAATCCAACGATCTTCCGCCGATTGCCGAGCTTGCGGAAAAAGTTCATCGTCTCGTGCCAATAGAGTCCGTTTGGCTCCGGTGTTCCCGTGGCTGGCATGATCGAAGGGTCGAAGGCGTCGACGTCGAAGGTCACGTACACGTTGTCTGTCAGCTTTTCGATCACGAGATCCTCCCAGTATTTAAGCAGCCGCGTATATTTTCCCCGACGAATCTCGTGCGCATAGAACGTGGTAATTCCCTTTTCCTTGATTGTACTCGCTTCTTCCTTGCATTGAGCCCGAATGCCGACCTGCACGATCTTCCTGGGATCAAAGAATTCGCACACGCGCGCCATGACCGACGCATGGCTGTACTTGTTTCCCTCGTACTCGTCACGAAGGTCACTGTGGGCGTCCAGCTGGAGTAGTGAGAGGTCTGGATACTTCTCTGCGTGCGCAGCGATCGAAGCCTGCGAAATGGTGTGCTCACCGCCGAGAGTAACGACGAACTTCCCTTGATCCACAAGAGCTCTCACTCTCTTGTAGATCTGCTGGAGTGCTTTCTCGTCGGATTTTTTCCCGAAGTCTAACGGACGGAGCGTCGCAATGCCCACCTCCTGATAGACCTCGCGTTCGAGTTCTTCGTCGTAAGACTCGACGTAATGGGAGGCTTTCAGGATCGCCTGCGGGCCACGCTTTGCCCCAATGCCGTAGCTCACTGACCGCTCGTATGGAGTCGGCACAATCACAACGCGCGAATTCTCAAGCGACGAGTATTCCTTTTCGATGCCGAGGAAGTTCTCTTTGATTCCGAGAGTTTCGATCATGGGAAGGTATGGTATTGAAGACTCGTGAGCGAAGCCGTCTGCCAAAGGTGCCGAAGGCATCCCCTGCGGAAGGTCACAATGTGATCCTCCGAAGGAGTCCTTCACGAAGTGATCCTTCCCGAAGGGACACTTCGTGTTGGATTGGACCTTTGGGACATGGCTTTGCGGCCGAACCTTCAGGAGAAGTATTGAATGCGATTTTGATAAGCCGCCGTCTCGAAATATATTCCAACAGTTGACGAAAATCAAGGCAAAAAAATATCTTGACTCTCGGTGACCTATCTCCTACCTTTGCGAAAACTGATTCTCATAGCTGGATCTGATTCGATGCGTCAAGAAGGGTTCATCTACACGGTTCTTCTATGCGCGACACTCCTGTGGTGCTTCGCGATCCTTGCTGCCCCGCTCTTCATCGTTTCGGATGGATTCCTCCAGAGCTCGTCGGAGTTTCTGTATCACTTCTTCGGACGGGTCTGTCATCAGTTCGACGAGCGGTCGTTCCATCTCGATGGGCAGAAGCTTGCGGTGTGTGCTCGGTGTAGCTCGATCTATTTCGGTTTCTTCCTTGGTCTCTTAAGCGTGCCGATCTTCCGGAGACGTCCCGCGATGCCGTTTCCTCCGCGTTGGATTCTTTTCGCTGCCGTTCTTCCGATGGTTCTCGACGTCGGTCTGGCGGTGTTCAATCTCCACGAGAGTGCTCTGTGGACGCGAGCACTGTCTGGTGGAGTGTTCGGGTTGATCGTTTCGTACTTCATCCTTGCCGGCTTTCTTGCAGCGTTCCGCAGAGACTCAGACGATTGCCAATCAGCCACTGCGGCGCATTTCTAGGAGCTTGTTATGCCCCCAAAACCTGACAAACTTCAGCCGGCGCTTGTCGGAGGGATGATCATCGGTGTGATCAGTGCTGTCCCCTTTCTCAACCTCCTCAACTGCTTCTGCTGCGCCGGGGTTTTACTGGGTGGGTTACTCGCTGTGATGTTTTACAAGAACAGCATCACGCCAGAGATGGCACCACTCAGCTCCGGCGATGCAATCGCCGTGGGAGCCCTCGCCGGTGTGTTTGGTGCCGTCATCAGCACGCTCCTGGCCGCGATCATCCTTGGTTTGTTCGGGAACGTCCTCGGTGAATGGATGTACGAATTCATGGTTCAATTGATCGAGAACGCTGAGCTAGAGATGCCGGAAGAGTTCTACGACCAACTGCGGGAAAGCCTTCTGGAACAAACGCTCGGAGACTTGATGTTAAGCTTTTTTGTTGAGGCCATTATTTATACGCCGTTTGGATTGCTCGGCGGGCTCCTCGGGTACGCTATCTTTAAGCCGAAGGTTCCCCCCACGGTGACAACCGCTCCCCCACTGCCATCACCAATCGTGTAGAAGGAGGGGGCGTGATCGGAGGTTCATGCTGGGTGTGCGTTCTGTTCTTTCTTGTCTTCATGGGATGCGCGGAAAACGCCTCGTTCGACCGATTGAGCTACTTTCCGCACGTAGCTGGTACATCCTGGACCTTCTCGGGTCCGTATGGGCTGGTCGTGCTGACTGATTCTCCCGGAGACAGTTTCTCAGAGTTCCATGTCGATTTCGTTGGTGACTCGCGTGTTCCGCGGCTGCGTGAAACCTTCGTCGTTTCCGGGGATCAGATTTACTGGAGGGATTATGATCTGCCTAATTTGCCGCTGATCAGGTTCGATCCTCCGTTGCCACTTCTGCCCTCATCTTTGCGGGTGGGTGATTCGCTCGTGGTCGATTCGAATGAGCAGTGGCGCGACAGTGTGGGGACCTCGTTTGCGATCCGCAGCGTCGTCACCGTGGTTGGACAGGAGGATGTCACGGTCCCGGCGGGGGACTTCGAAGACTGCATTCGCGTACGGCAGGCGATTCTCTACGAGGATCGCTCCGTGCCTCATCTGTTTACGTGGATCGAATTCTGGTACGCGGAAGGCATCGGATGGGTTAAGTACGATTCCCAAGCAGGCTCAGGAGAACTCCTCTCCGCCATCATCGGGGACAACCGTTATCCCTGATTATGTACGCAAAATCACTTCTGTCCAAAACGATGGGGCCGTCTCCGGTGAACTTGCGAACGCAGATACTCGTCCAATCATTGGAGACGGATTTTTCGTGGACCCCGATTCATCTGCCTGCCGGCTTGCTCTGACGAGCCTGTTCCACCGAGGGGAACGAGCTGAGCGAAGTCCGTCCCGACCAAGGGTCGGAACGAGATCTCGTGGCGCCATATTGCATCAGGACGCCACGGACAATGCGAGCAGGCAAGTCGAGGTCATAATAAAATGCTGATTTCTAAGACCGAACCGGCTTATTCCCGCCCGAACCTTGACAAAGTCCGGGGTGCTCGGGTTTCTGCTGTCGCGAAGCCATATTTTCCTTACAGTGTTTGATACTCCTCTGTAAATGTCCTGTTGCGGTGATGTTCATGCTGAGTGCTAATATACTTTTTCACTGAATGAAGATGGGATGGGCTCATCGAGGGTGCTCCATCTCCCCTCTGCCAGGGAAATTTTTGAGGAATAATATAGCATTCATTAATGAATTCAAAAAAACATGAGCATGATTGATTTGCACATTAAGTGTTTCGAGTGTTATCTTGTTCTGGTTAGCGTATCCAGCGATACGTGTGAGGACCTGCGGACGAACCTCTTTCGTGAGCCTTATTTTCAGGATTCTTCACTGCCCGCAAAAGATAAATACGTATCTTGGTATATCGATGAAGCATTGTGATTTCCCCTTCAAACCGTTAGAGCGGTTGCTTTTTGTATCTAGTGCCGTTCCGACCTAATGGCTCCGTATGCATCGTAGTTTTATGATGTTGGACCGGGAACTAGCCCCATTTCATTGTGTTATGATTTATTTGGAGGGGCACTAGGTTTCTTGAGCACTACAATAAATATTGTGGTGGTATCGGTGTGATAAAACCTTCTTTTGAGCAAGAAAAGAACGAAAATTTGCGGAATAACAAAGTCCTCCAGGTCTCAATCAATATGAGTAATTAGAAAGGGGTCTGATGCCAAAACGGAAAAAGAAAACCGTTCTTCTCGTCGACGACGAGGAACTGTGGCTTAAAGTCGGCAAACAAATTCTTACTGAACAGGGCTATCGAACGCTGACGGTGACAAGCGGTGAGGAGGCTCTACGGACACTGCGGAAGGAAACCCCAGACATTCTGATCACCGACGTTCGGATGCCGGTCATGAACGGCTTCGACCTCTACCAAAAGGTCCGGGAAAATCCGGATTGGCAGAAGTTGCCGATCATTTTTCTGTCTGCAGTCGACGACTATGATGCCAAAAAGGTCGCACGCGATCTGGGAGCGACTGCTTACATTCCCAAGCCGTTCGATACCGAATACCTGCGGCAGGCGATGAACGAGATGTTGAAGAACCTTTAAAGGTCGGTGTGCTCACTCCAGCGCGGACGATTCACCGAGCGAGCTTGATCCTGAACGTCGTTCCCTTGCCGGGTTTGCTCTCCTTCACGATCAACTTGCCCCTGTGGTAGCTCTCGATGATGCGTTTCGAGAGGGTCAGGCCAAGTCCCCACCCTCGTTTTTTCGTGCTGAACCCGGGGCGAAAGACGTCCTTCTTATGGGTGAAGTCGATTCCCTTTCCTGTATCGGTGACGTCCACGTAGATTGCATTCCCTTTTTGCGAGAGCGTGAAGCAGATCCTTCCGGTCCCGTCCTCCATGGCATCGAGCGCATTCTTGAGGAGGTTTTCGATCACCCATTCGAAGAGTTCACGGTTGATCCTTGCCGTATAGGACGTCTTGGTTTCCATGATGAGTTCGATGTCCTTGCCCGTGCGTGGGATTCGTTTCTTGAAGTACTGGATGACATGCTCGATGACTTCGTTGAGGTTTTCCTCTCGGAGCTCTGGTTTTGAGCCGATCTTCGAGAACCGCGAAGTAATTTTCTCAAGGCGCCTGATGTCGGTTTCCATCTCCGTGACGGTTTCAGTCAGCTTGGGGTTCCCGTTGGCGTGCATGCGAAGGATTTCGATCCATCCCATGATGCTGGAAAGCGGCGTGCCAAGCTGGTGGGCAGTCTCTTTCGCCATGCCGACCCAGATGTTGCTCTGCTCGCTCCGCTTGATATAGCTGAAACCGACGTAGCCGATGAGGACGAACATTGCCGCGATCGCGATCTCGATGTAGGGAAGCCATCGGAGGGTCGTAATGAGTTCGGCTTCACCGAAGTGAACGTGCTGGATCACCAGTGTGTCGTCGATGACTATTCGTATCGGCGGATTTTTCTCGTCCATTTGTCGGATGAGCATCCGGAGATGGTCCATGGTTTTCTGTTCCGACCAAGCGGAATCGAGGGGAACATTCTTGTGGTATCCGGGAATGGGATTGTTCGCCGGATCGCTGACGATAATCGGGAAGTCGATGGCACGGATGATTTCGTCAAAGACGAAGCTCAGGTCGCCCGTTTGGGATTTTTCCGAAGCGACGTACTCCAGCGACTTTGCGTAGAGGTCAGCGATTTCACGCTGGCGATCCACCAACTCATCCACGATGCGCTGTGTGTAGTATAGAGTGCCGAGCACGATGAGGATCGCGATAACGAGCAACGCGATCTTAATGTTCGCGGACTTCGGGCTGCGGATGTAGAGCATCCTGTTCATTGCATAGCGATACGTCGACTGGAATGATATTACGAAATGCGATGGTGACATTCAAGCCCGGAAGGGAGCCGTAGAGGGCATTGTTCGGACACTCGTGCCGGAAGAGAATGTGGGGATCGAAGAGTACTGCAGGTTATTTCTTTACAACCGTTTGCTCACCCCGTGCCCCGACGGAGATCATCGACACTTTGGCTCCGCTGAAACGTTCTATTACGTCGACGTACTTGCGAGCCGCTTCGGGAAGCTGCGCGTAGGTCTTGACGTCGGAAAGTTTTGTCTTCCATCCTTTGAAGGTCTCGTAGATGGGCTTGATCCTGGAGAGGGTGCTCGCATCCGACGGAAAACCCTTCAAGAATTTTCCGTTTGTTTCATACCCGATGCACACCTGAATTTCCTCGAAATCGTCTAGCACGTCGAGCTTCGTGATAGCGACCCGCTCAATGCCGTTCAACATGACGGAGTAGCGGAGGAGCACCGCGTCGAACCAGCCACAGCGACGCGGTCGGCCGGTGGTCGCGCCGTACTCGTGGCAGACGGATCGCAGTCGATCACCGATCTCGTTTGCCTGCTCGGATGGGAAGGGGCCGTATCCAACGCGAGTCGTGTAGGCCTTCGTAACTCCGGTGGTCTCGGTGATGGCGGTTGGTGGAAGGCCGAGCCCCGTGCATGCCCCCCCACTCGTGAGGTTCGACGAGGTGACGAAGGGATACGTTCCGTGATCGACGTCGAGCAAAGCACCCTGAGCGCCTTCGGCGAGAATCCTCTTTCCTTGACGGACCGCCTGATTGAGATACAAGGTTGTGTCTGTGATGTACTCGTCGATTTTCTTGTCAAACTGCTGATATTCATACACGATCTTGTCGACGTTGAGCTGTTCCGAACCGTACAGCTTGCTCAATATTTCGTTCTTCTCTTCGATCTTGTGCGTGAGCTTCGCTGCGAGGATGTTCCGGTCGAGCAGATCAACAATCTTGATCCCGATTCGCATGAACTTGTCTATGTACGCGGGTCCGATTCCTTTTCCGGTCGTCCCGATCTTGTTTTCACCCTTATCTCGAATGGAGTCCAGCAGTTTGTGGTAGGGCATGATGAGGTGGGCGTTGTGACTGACGAGGAGTCGGCCCTTGACCTCGATGCGGAAAGCCCTCAGCTGTTCAATCTCCTCGAGGAGTGCGGCGGGGTCAAGAACGACACCATTGCCGATCACACAGACGACATTGGGGTGGAAAATTCCACATGGGATGAGATGGAGGACGACTTCCGTATCGCCGACCATGACCGTATGACCTGCGTTGGCGCCTCCCTGGTACCGCGCGACGATGTCGACATGCTCACTCAGAAGGTCGATGACTTTCCCTTTCCCTTCATCGCCCCACTGTGCGCCAACGACGACTTCAACAGACATGCTGGTCGTTTCCTCTTATTCGGTCCGTTCCCGAAGGGGCTCCTTCGGAGGACACCTTTGGTGCATTCTGCTCATGAAGGGGGAGGGAACACAAGCGTCCGCGACGAACGGGAGACTGCGGCAACGGAGGTCTGTTATCTCTTGAAGGACTCAACGGCCTTCTTGACGGAATCGTAGTGTTCGAATACTGTGATGAGTTTCGTGATGACAAGGAGACTCTCGATTTTCTGAGAGGCGTTGGCGATCTTCAGTTCGCCGCCGGCATTCTTCATTGTCGTCAGTCCGCCGATTAGCATTCCCAACCCGGAACTGTTCATGAACTTCACTTCCTTCAGATCGACCACCACCTTTTTCTTTCCTGCTTCGATCAGCTTGTGCAGCTGTTCGTTGAGCGTCGTCGCGTCCGGCCCGCCCATCACATTCCCCTTGAGTTCAATGACCGTGACGCCGTCGACATTCTTCGATTTGAACCTCATAGGTCTCCTCCTTAATGAGAGTTGGGGATGTCGTTACACGATCCCTTCGGGGCTAGATTGGCGGATGAGTCCAATTATTTCTTGATGCGTGAGGCCCACTCGATCACGAGCGCGCTGGCGATGTAGATGGATGAGTAAGTACCGGTGACGACGCCCACCAGCATGGTAAACGCGAATCCACGATTCACTTCGCCGCCGAAGAGGAACAGGATGGCTAGAACGACGAAGACCGTACCGGAGGTAATGATCGTCCGGCTCAATGTGTCGTTGAGGCTTCGGTTAATCACTTCTAGCAGGGTCAGGCTGCGATAGATTTTGAGATTCTCTCGGATGCGGTCGAAGATGACCACCGTGTCGTTGACGGACAGCCCGACGAGCGTGAGGAACGCCGCGATCATGTTCTGGTCGATCTCCAGGTTCAGCAAAGGCGAGATACCATCGAGAATTGAGATCATTCCAAAGGTGACCAGAACATCGTGGAACGTTGCCGCGACAGCCCCCACGCCGTAGACGAACTTGAATCTGAGACCGATGTATCCCAATATGAGGATGAGGGCGGCGATCACCGCATAGACGGCGTCGCGTCGTAGCTCAGCTCCGATTTTTGGTCCGATCCTATCCTCTTTCACGACTCGTTGGCGGATCCCCGAGAAATAATTTGACAGACCCGTCTTAATCCGATCAGCGATAATAGCTCCCTCTGCCTGCTCGATCGTCCGGATGAGGATGAGGTTACTGGCACCGAATGTCTTGATCTCAGCCCGGGCGAAGCCCGCGCGCTCCATGGCGTCCCGCACTTCACCGATGGGGACGCTCCGTTCGAACTCTACTACCAACTCGGTCCCGCCCCTGAAATCGATCCCGAAATGGAAGCCTTTGAAGACAACAGACATAATACCGATCGCTATCACGGTGGCGGAGACGACATACCACGTCTTTCGCTTCCCCATGAAATCGATGTTCGTTTTTCCGAACAGCCTCATGAACTTGCTCTCCTGCTTCTTCTCCTGTCAGGTCGTAACGATACGACTATCCAAAATTGATTTTGGCAGCGCCTCGTTCCGTCAAAATGTTGAAGATCACTCGCGTGATCACGATGGCACTGAATAGACTTGCGACGATACCGATCATAAGAGTCAGCGCGAATCCCTGCACCGGTCCAGTGCCGAACTGGTACAGAATGACGGCGGTAAAGAAGGTCGTCACGTTCGAGTCGAAAATCGCTGAAAATGCTTTTGAGTACCCACCGTCAATCGCAGCCCGGAGGGTCTTTCCCGTCCTCGCTTCCTCCCGCACTCGTTCGTAAATAAGAACATTTGCGTCCACGGCCATTCCGATCGTCAGGATGACGCCGGCGATGCCGGGGAGCGTCAGTGTGCCCTGAAATGCTGCAAGAACACCAAGGATGAACAAAATATTGAACAGCAGTGCGAAGTCGGCGATCGAGCCGGCTGTCCTATAATAGAACACCATGAAGAGTACCGTCAGTCCAAATGCGAGCCCGGAGGCCCAGGTTCCCTTGCGAATGGAGTCCTCTCCAAGCGAAGGTCCCACCGTTCTGTGCTCGATGATTTCGACCGGGGCCGGGAGCGCGCCAGCTTTCAGCACGATTTCGATCAGCTTGGCTTCCTCCACACTCTCCAGTCCTTCGAGGCGCGACCTCCCACCCACAATCTTCGTCTTGACTTCGGGCGCCATGTAGACCATGCCGTCGAGAATGATTGCAATATACTTTCCGACGTTTGCTCCTGTGATCCGAGCCCAAGCGCGCGAGCCCTCAGCATTCATTTCCATGTTCACGATAGGCACGTTGTAGTCCGGGTCGATCGTTGCTTGCGCGTCGACCACAACGCCTCCGGTTAGCTCGGGTTCTTTCTTCACCAGGTAGAGGACGAAGTATTTTTTTCGCTCGAACATTTGATGCTTCGCAGACCAGCGAAACTCAACGTCGTTCGGCAGCAGGGACTGAATCTCCTCTCGCTGCAAAATACGTTTTGTCTTTTCCTTATCTTCCTCAGCGACGTACGCTTCCGACTTTCCTTGTTGGTTTGGTCGCACGAGGTAGAGGAATGGATGTTCTTTCGCCAGTTGCTCTTCATCGGTTGCAATCTCCGGCTCCTTCGGGAGCGGAAGTTGAGCAGTGTCTTTCTGAGTCTCGGCGGCGATCGTGTCCCCCATCCCTCGCGCAGCGAGATGGCTATCGATCCTATCTAGAACGCGGACAAATATTTCCGGATCCTTCAGCAGCTTGAACTCCAGCAGCGCTGTACCCTGGAGTAATCGACGAACCTCGTCCTCTCTGCTGACGCCGGGGAGTTCGACGATGATGCGCCGTCTTCCTTGCTTCTGAATCGTGGGCTCGGAAACACCGTACTGGTCGACGCGGTTGCGGACGATTTCCATGGCGCGGTCAATGGCATCCGTGCTCTGTTCCTCCAGCATGTCAATAATGTCATCGTCACTGTCGCGGATGCTTCCGTAGTAGCGGCTCAATCGGATCGCTTGCTCTTCAAACTTCCGTCGGAAAATTGAAAGGAGCGGCTCATCCGAGGTCTGAGCTTCGGTTCGAACCTGCGCAATGACCTGGTTGAACGTTTCGTCTCTTCTGGTTCCCCCTAAGTCTTCGAGGAGTTTGAGGACGCTCACCTCCAGGACGACCCGCATTCCGCCTTGTAAGTCCAGACCGAGCTTGAGCCGCTTTTCCCTCGCCTCGCGGACTTCGTCTCGACGCTCTTCAAGGAACTTGACGCTGTCTTCAGACGAAAGCGCCTTCAATTGCTTGGTCAGCTGATAGTCTTCGTAGGTAGGGTAAAGAAAGTACAGGGAGAGCAGCACGGTCGCCGCGATGAGGATGATCTTCCCTCGATTTTTTCTCACGTACACACCTCCGTTGGGAGTTGACAACCTGACGGGCGCCAGAGAGAGCTACACTTCACAGGAATTAAAATATAATCCAAGGTCTTCCAAAAGTCAACAACAAACGTTGCTTTTCAAAGCACTTTCCAATATATTTTAAGTGGTATTTTTTCACAATAACCATTCAACCATTTCACAAAGGAGGACACCCACCTCGCTATGCCTATCATGACCAAAATGCGCGACAACATGGGGACTATCATCCTGATCCTGGTCGCTGCCTTCGTCGGGATGATCGTGTTCGAATGGGGGATGGATTATCTCGGCCTGGGCACACAATCGACGAACGTACTTGGAGCAATCAACGGTCAGGAGATTTACTATGCGGAATTCGCAGAGCTCGTTCGCAACGCTGCAGAGAATCAGAAGGCACAGACCGGAAAGGAACCGGAAGAAGAAGATCTGCGCGTGATCCGTGAGCAAGTCTGGGATCAACTCGTCACGCAGGTGCTCCTCGGGGCAGAAATTGACCGTCTCGGTATCACGGCGACGGATGAGGAAATTCTCGACTGGGTGCGTGGGGACAGTCCGCCGGAATTCCTAGCGCGGCAGTTTCAAGATTCCACCGGGGCTCTTAACCGTGCAGCCTACGAGCAGGCACTGGCAGACCCGCGGAACAGCCAGATTTGGGTCCAGGTCGAAAGCATGCTCCGACAACAACGAAAACAGGAAAAGCTGCAGAGTCTGCTCTTCGCGTTGGTTCGCGTGACCGAAAGTGAAATCCGCCGGCGATTCATCGATCAGAACATTCGAATGGAGGCGGAGTATGCACTCTTCGACGCGAATCGTCTTATTCCGGACTCGCTCGTCGAGTTGAGTGGCAAGGACCTCCGCCGATACTATGATGAACATCAGGTGGACTACCGCGTGGCGGCCACACGCAAATTGAAGTACGTCCTCTTGAGCGATAGGCCCTCGAAGGCTGATTCTCAGGCAGTGCATGACGAGCTCCTCGACTTGAAACGCCAGGCTTTGGCCGGAGCGGATTTCGTGGACCTGCTGGAAACATACTCGGAAATTCCATTCACTGACGCCTTCTTCAAACATGGCGAACTCAGCTTTGCGAAGGAGACACTGGTATTTGACGCCAAAGTTGGTGAAATCGTGGATCCGGTCGCGGATTTCGATGGATACCATCTGATGAAAGTACTGGCTGATCGACGGGGCAAAGACGAATTCATCAGGGGGAGTCACATCTTGTTGCGATTCGAAAGGGCGGCAGACAGTTTGAAAACCTGGGAGCTCGCGAAGGAACTCAAGAAGTTCCTCGCCGCAGGGGAGGAGTTTTCCACCCTCGCGATCGTCCATTCCAAAGATCCGGGATCGGCGGCCCGTGGTGGCGATCTTGGTTGGTTCGGGAAAGGTCGAATGGTGAAAGAGTTTGAGGAGGCGGCCTTCAAAGCCAGAGTCGGACAGGTCGTGGGACCAGTCAAGACGCAGTTTGGTCTGCACCTCATCAAGGTGAGGGGTCGGAGCAAGAGAGAGGTGAAAATCGCTGACATCTTCATGTCCCTCAAAGCGAGTCCGCGAACACGGAACGAAGCATACGAGGATGCGGCTGATTTTGCCTACATCTCACGGAAAGGAGAATTTGAAAAGGAGGCGAAACTCAGCAATTACGCTGTTCGGGAAACGGCGCCGTTTGCAAAAGGTGGGGTCATTCCCGGTATCGGAGCGAATGAAACGATTTCGGCATTTGCGTTCGAGAACGACCTCGGCGATATCAGTGAGCCGATCCGGATCCAAGGGGGATACAGTGTCTTCATGATAGCAGAGAAGAACGACGAGAGGATCAAACCGTTTGAGGAAGTCGAGGAGGCTATTCGCCCGCGTCTGCTCCGCGAGAAGAAAATCGAAAAAGTCGGGCAGATGGCAAAAGACCTCCACGCCAGCTTAGGTCCGGAAGATTCCTTGTCAGTCCTCAAGAAAGCAGCTCCATCGGTCATGGTCCAGAGGACGCCTCCGTTCACACCGAATATCTCGATCGGTGGGATCGGGCGAGATAACGTGTTCCTCGGCGTTTCTTTGGGATTGGAGGTCGGAAAAACCTCGAAACCGTTCGAAGGGTCTCGAGGTTATTATGTAGTGCGGCTGCTGAGTAAGACAGAATTCGATTCCACGACGTACAACGCACAGCACGATATTCTGCGGGATCAAATCCTGAGTGAGAAGAAGACTCGGTTCCTCACTGAATGGATCGAGGACCTTAAGAAGAAGGCGGACATCGAAGACTTTCGAGATCGATTCTATCTCTAAACTCGACCGTGCACGAGGAAGACTATGAATCGACGCATGAGTATTCTCGGACTTTTCTTGGTACCGGTCATGTGGACCAACCTTTTGGTCGCAGGGGATCGTCCCTTCTCGGTCGAATTGCGCGGCAGTTATACGACCACATCGGAAATCTTGTTCAACAGGAATGTGGGGAATGGAATCGAGCTGGACAATATCTTCGGCTTTGGACTCGATGTGCGTCGCAATGTTGCATATAACCTCGAAGTTGGTGTCTCGGTCGAATACATCTCTACTTCTGACCTGTTGCGCGATCGCACTGGCCTCGTTTTTCCATTGCAACTCGACGATGGGTATCGATTCATCCCGCAACTCGACGATGGGTATCGATTCATCCCGCTGGAACTTTCAGCCTATTTTCTCATCCCGTTCAGCGGCGACCGCGTCAAGGTCTACATGGGTGGTGGCCTTGGCTTATACATCGGACAGTGGAAATTCAAGGAGGCGGGTGTTATGACGGAGACACTGGAGAAGGAAACCGGATTTGGAATTCATGTCGTAAGTGGCCTCGACTATTTCTTGACGCCGAACTTTTCGCTCCGTGGAGAGCTTAAATTCCGCGACCCACAAGTCGAGTCGACGAGCAAACTTCCTGACCACCCACCATTTCAATCCAGAATCAACATCGACGGCATTACTTTTAATCTCGGTGCGGTGTTTCATTTGTAGTTCCAAGGAGTGCCAAGCGCTTCAAAGACCTCAGGATTAACCACTGACCAATTCCTATCCGCCGTCTCTGCACTGGGTTGGACTTTTGCGATTCAATCGGAGAAATCTTACATTATCAACCGGATTTTGTCGCGACGATCGATGAAGAAGCACGTTGTCTATCTTACCGGTTTTATGGGAAGCGGGAAGAGCACGATCGGTCCTATTCTTGCGAACACGATCGGTTACGATTTTCTGGATATCGATAAACAGATCGAAGATAATGAGCGGCGTGTCATCAATGAAATCTTCTCAACGAACGGGGAAAAGCACTTCCGGGAAGTTGAGCATGGGGTTCTCGATGATGTGTCAAAACTGCGTTCGGTCGTCGTGTCGTTGGGGGGAGGGACGGTAGCAAAGAACGAGAACCTTCTCCTCGTTAAGAATACGGGTGTTCTGATTTATCTCAAGGCGGAGCCGAGACAGATCTTCCAGCGTCTTCGGTACAAGACAGACCGGCCGTTGCTCAAAGCTCCGAACGGTCGGCCTCTGAGCGATGAGCAGACGATGGACCGGATCCGGTGGTTGATCAAAGAACGGGACAAATTCTACATCCAGGCGGATGTTATCGTCGAGACAGATGACAAGAAAGTCGGCCTGACGGTCGACGAGATCGTCAGAAAGATTCGCAATCTCATAGAATGACCCTTCCATCCGTGGACACCATCGACGTCGGCTTAGGAAAGCGTAGCTACCCAATCTACGTGGGTCTCGACACGTTGAGCACATTTGGCGAGGTCTGTCGTAACCATGAGCTTGGTTCGAATCTGGGAATCATCTCGGATAAAAACGTCGCTCGATACTATCTCCGCCCGGTCGAGAACAGCCTCAAACACCTCGACTTTCAGGTCCGCAGTGTAGTGATCCTTCCCGGCGAAAAACGGAAGTCCTTGGCCCAAGCAGGCAAACTCTATGGGTGGTTGCTCGAGAATCGATTTGGCCGTGACTCCGCCATCATAGCTCTCGGCGGTGGTATGGTTGGCGACCTGAGCGGATTTGTCGCCTCGACTTTCCAGCGTGGTGTCGCGTTCATCCAGTGTCCGACGTCCTTGCTCGCCCAGGTGGACAGTTCGATCGGTGGGAAGACGGGAGTGAATCACCCCTTCGGCAAGAACATGGTGGGGACGTTCTACCAGCCGAGGTTTGTGTTCAGCGACGTGCGGGTTCTTCAAACATTGCCGCAGCGGGAGGTCGTCTGCGGACTTGGAGAGGTGATTAAACTCTCCATCATTCAGGATCCTTCCTTATTCGAGTACATCGACGAGTTTCTGGAGGATATCCTGAGTCTGAAGCAGGAAGTTTTGCTGCGACTCGTGCGATGTTGTGGTGCCATCAAGGCGAGCATTGTTTCGAGCGACGAGACCGAATCGATGGCCGCATCCGGTCGCGTTGTTCTTAACCTCGGACATACGATCGGTCATGCTCTGGAAGCCGCCTCAAACTACCGGCTGAAGCATGGGGAGGCAGTGTTGCTTGGTCTCCTTGCAGAGGGCCGCCTTGCTCTGGAGCAAAAAAAATTCTCTCCAAGTGATTTCGAAAAGCTCCGGCGGCTGATTGAGCGGATACCACTTCGGAACCATCGGTCATCGTTACGTCAGGATCAGTTACTGCACTTCATCGCGCACGACAAGAAAGCACGAAAGGGGAGGGTCCGGTTTGTCCTTCCGCGAACGATCGGTGAAGTTTACGTCGCGGAAGAGGTCGGTGAGCAGGATATTCGCAAGGCATTACAGTATATCGGCACCCATTAGCGAGGAGATGCGGTGCGAAGATTTGCTGCGGGTTTTTCTCCACTGTTCTTGCTACTCTGCTTCACTATCCCCGTCCCACCTGCTCTGAAATCATCAACTCTGAAGCCCTCGAAACAGGAAGTCCGCGCTGTGTGGATCGCCACGGCGTCTGGCCTCGACTGGCCGAAGTCGACGGATCCCGATGAACAGCGTCGATCACTCGTTGAAATGTTCGAGAACATAAGTCGCGTTCGGCTGAACACCGTGTTCTTTCAAGTCCGGTCGCGCGGTGATGCAATGTACCGGTCGGCTTATGAGCCTTGGTCCGCGACACTGACCGGAACTCTCGGACGCGATCCGGGTTGGGATCCTCTGGAATTTGCGGTCGCGGAAGCTCACAAGAGAGGGCTGGAGCTTCACGCTTGGTTTAACACGTTCAACGTCAAAAATGGTTCAACATCCCTGCCCCGAACGAGGCCTCCGCATGTAATCCACACTCACCCGGAGTGGGTCAAGCAGTACGGAGGTGGCTGGTGGATGGACCCGGCCATACCGGGGGCAAGAGATTATCTCGTTCGCGTCGTCATGGATCTTGTGCGCAAGTATGACCTGGACGGTATACAGTTTGATTTTATCCGATATCCAGGCATTAACTACGATGACGATGTCTCCTACCGTCGATACGGAAGAAGCCAGGACCGTGGAGACTGGCGGCGCGAGAACATCACGGCGTTCGTTCGTACGGTGTATGACAGCATCATCACGGTGAAGCCAATGATGAAGGTGGGCTCGACTCCGATCGGTATTTACGAGGACATCGCTGAGGGAAACGCATGGGAAGGTCGAAATGCGGTGTTTCAGGACTCGCGGACGTGGCTGAAGGAGCAAAAGCATGACTACCTGGCTCCGCAGATTTACTGGAACATCGGTACTTCCGAGATGGATCCGGATTTTTCATCGCTCGTGCACGATTGGCAGACGAACTCCTACGATCGCCATATTTACCCTGGAGTCGGGGCGTATAAGCCGCACGTGTTGAGGGAAATTCCAGACGAAATAGACGTTGTGCGGTCGGCAAAATGCGCAGGCATTTCATTTTTCCGCTACGAGTTTGTTGCAAACTTGGAGGTGTTCGGCGACCGGTTCCGCACGCGCGCGAACATTCCTCCGATGCCCTGGAAAGACAGTATTCCACCGCTGCCGCCGTCAAACTTGTTCGTCACGGAGATGGAGCCGGGAAATTTTCTGCTCACGTGGTCAGCACCGATGCCCGCGAGAGACGGCGACATCGCAAAGTACTATAACATCTATCGCTCCACCTCGGAAACCGTCAATATCGACGATCCGATGATCCTTGTGTACATTGCTCCGACGAGTTCGACTTCCTACCTCGACGTGATAGACCGACCGACGGCGGTAAAATATTATTACACGGTGACGGCGCTCGACAAAGGCCATAACGAAAGTCCCCCGGCCATCGTTAAGGCGGTGATCGTTGAAGAGATTGTGAAGTTTGCAAGAATGTTTTCTCTCGGGAACTCACTGGGGCAGAACTACAGTGATCCTGAGCGAACAGTGACCTTCATTCCGTACTCACTCCAAGATACTTCCAATGTCACGCTTGTGATCTATGACCGTGATGGTGCTGCGGTCCGTACACTTGTCGATGCCGTCATGCCTCCAAGCCTGTACGTCGCTGCCGTTGATGTGAGATTTCTGCCGCCTGGAGAGTACACCTACCGGCTTCAAGCAAGAGAGGCAGTTCTCGTGAGACGCATGAGGATCGTTTCAGAGCGTTCGACTTCCCCGCTGTAGGGGCAGCGTTTACCTTGCTTGTCTGTCAATTCCTCTGTATATTACCTACGTTGTTGCGAGTAATTCTGCAATATTTTCCGTCCATCGATGGTAGAAATAAGTGAAGCTCGTCTGTCTGAGCTTTTTCAGAAAGTAGACGGGAAGCGGGTCGCCGTGGTCGGGGATGTGATGCTCGACC
Source organism: Bacteroidota bacterium (assembly GCA_036477295.1). Lineage (GTDB taxonomy): Bacteria > Bacteroidota > Ignavibacteria > UBA10030 > JAZGDE01 > JAZGDE01. Next base: position 44,004 of record JAZGDE010000039.1, read on the forward strand.
GCTACCTCTGGGGGTCCGTCGTCCGCATTTCCCCGGAAGCGCCCGTCCCGGTCGTCGAGATCGAGTCAGAATCAGCCCGACTCGGCGGCGCAGCGAACGTTGCCAAGAATATCAAATCGCTCCGCGGGAAACCCTTCCTCGTCGGGGTGATCGGCAACGATGCTCACGGGAGAACATTCCTTGAGCTGATGGAGGAAGCTGGATTCTCTGCCTCAGCCATCTTGATCGATCGGGATCGTCCGACGACGGTCAAAACGCGAGTGATTGCGCACGGCCAGCACGTTGTGCGCGTGGACCGCGAAACAAAAAGAGAGATCGCACCGAACCTCCAGAAGCAGGTTCTCGAGGTGTTGCGAAAAGAGATTGATTCCCTTGACGCGATCCTTCTCGAGGATTACAACAAGGGTGTCATCGCGAAGGATTTGATACCACAATTGATCACGTTGGCCAGGGCGAATGACAAAATCATCACCGTCGATCCGAAGTTCGACAACTTTTTTGAATTCCAACAGGTCACTTCATTCAAACCCAACCGAAAAGAAGTAGAGGAAGCCCTGGGTGTAAAGGTGATGGACGACGCGAGTGTGGAGAAAGTGGGCCGGACTCTCCTTGAGCGGTTGCAGGCGAAGAGCGTTCTGCTAACTCGCGGAGAAAAAGGGATGTCGCTCTTTGAAGAAGATGGCACGGTTACCCATGTTGCGACCCGTACGCGTCGTGTTGCGGACGTGTCCGGTGCCGGTGACACAGTGATCTCGACGCTGACGATCGCCCTGACGGGAGGAGCCACGTTCAAAGAGGCAGCCACACTCGCCAACTGTGCCGGTGCGGTAGTTTGTGGTGAAGTAGGGATTGTACCGGTCCAACGCGATGCCCTGTGGCAGTCCGTCCTTGGTCGAACCGACCATGGGCCTTCACGACGAAACGACCGATTGCACGACGGGTGAGGAGACCGGATGATGGGAACGATCGTGTCCCTCCACGAGCTCACGTCACTCCGCAAACGATTCCGCAGCGAGGGCAAGAAGGTCGTTTTCTCCAACGGTGTATTCGATATTCTCCATCGGGGCCACGTCGAGTATCTCAACAAGGCCAAAGCTCTCGGCGATGTGCTGACAGTTGGAGTCAACAGCGATGAATCTGTCCGCAGCGTAAAAGGTAACAATCGACCGGTTGTGCCACAAGAAGATCGCGCGTTTCTGGTGGCGAACATTGCTGCGGTCGATTACGTGTGCATTTTTGAAGAGGAGACACCGCTTGCCGCCATCACTGCGTTGAAGCCCGATATCCTTGTGAAAGGCGCGGACTGGGAGGTCGAGCGTGTCGTCGGTAGAGACGTTGTGGAAAAGTCTGGTGGAAAGGTTATAACCATTGAGCTCACGCCGGGTCAGTCGACCAGTGCGATGATCCAGAGAATCCGTGCTGGCATTCTTCAGGATAAAAGATGAAAGGTCTGAAGAAAGTCTGGAACCTCGTTCGCTATACGGTGGGGATTGGGCTATTTCTCATCCTCGTCCTCGGTGGGCTCACACAGACCAACTTTTTCCGTGAGCGAGTTCGCACCGTTCTTCTATCCACACTCCATACCAACACCCGTGGTGAATTTCAGTTCGGTGCCATCACTGGAAATTTGTTGACGAACTTTTCGGTGAGGGACGTCCAGGTGCACTTACAGGGTGAAGAGATCCTTCGCGCCCGGCAGGTCTCGGTTCGGTACAACCCTCTTCATCTTCTTCGGAACAAAATTTCCATTCGTCACTTGATCATCGATGCGCCGCAATTCACTCTCCGCCGCTCCGCAGATGATCGATCGAACATCAAAATGCTTCTTCCTCAAAAACAAGATACTGTGCCGGAGCCGCGTGAACCGTGGGAGCCGTGGGATTTGGAAATCCACGGTCTCGAAATCCGAGATGGGGTCCTTCTGGTCCTCGATTCGTCGAAGGGGACGCACGGGGGGACGGAGGATGATACATTCAGTTTCGACCATTTTGCGGTCCTCGACCTGAACGCTCGAATTTCCGGGGATATCTCCAGCGATGTTGTCCGTATGAAGATTTTCAGACTGGAATTCCAGTTGCCGCAGGCAGATGTGAGGGTAGAACGCATTCAGGGTGAGGTTGAGGTCGGCGGCAATTTCGTGAGTGTCCGGGAGTTGGTTGTCGAGACTGAACGGTCTCGACTCAAACTGAATGCGCGCCTCGACCAGGTTGACGTGAAGAATCTAGACCTTAGATCCCTTGAACAGAGTCCGACGGTCATCGAGCTCGAGGCGGAGAATATCGATTTCAAGGAGCTGAAAGCATTCCTTCCTGCCCTGTCGTTCCTGGAGGGCAGTGCCTCGGCTCACTTGGTGACGAAAGGGGACTTTGGGCGACTGGAGATACAAAAACTGGACCTCAGCACACCACGGTCTCTCCTACACTTCGCAGGTATTGTCTCGAACCTTCACGAGCCCGAAAGACTTTTCCTTTCAGTGAATTCGTATGACAGTGTGATCGATCCGAAAGAGGTTGTTCAACTCCTACCGAGATTTTCTATCCCCGATTATGGTCATCTTGGTCCGGTACGACTGGACTTGCAATTCTTAGGGACACCCTTAGTGTTCAATTCGAAGCTGGTTCTGCGGAGCTCCGCAGGGGTCCTCGAAGGTGATCTGCGTTTTGACTTCTCCAAGCCTGTCGCGGAATATCGTGGAAGCGTGGGAACGCGAGAGGTGGACCTCGGGAGAATCCTCCAGGACGGTAATCTCGCAAGCCGGATTACGATGAGGGCCACGCTGGACGGAAGAGGGTTTGGGCTGGAGACTCTGAATTCCTCGTGCCGTATTGAGGTCGATACATCGCAGATATACGGATTGACCATTGACGGTGGCCGGCTGGTGATGGAAGCGAAAAAGCGCATGTTGGACCTGACACTGCTCTTGAGTTCACAGAAGACGAGGATAGACGCAGACGGAAGAATTGATTTCACCCATGCGGACTCGACCACCTATGATTTTGAAGCTTCCTTCACTTCACTTGACCTTTCCAAGATCTTGAAAGACAGCACGCACGTCAGCAACC
>JAZGDE010000004.1:0-3330 GCA_036477295.1 Bacteroidota bacterium
AACACCCCGCGGAGGAAGCGTGTCTGCAAAGGATTTCATAAAACCGTAGTACGCCCGATGATCGAGCCCGCCGCCCTGACGTTGTCTTGGAGACTCGCCAAATCCACCTGAATCCTAAATCCTCGACCACCTGACTTGGAATGCGGAACTGCCAGCATGGAATGTCCAATCACCTGCACCCATGCAGACTCTTCAAGAATCGCCAAATCGGCTGAGAATGTTGTACGGCAGGCGCTGCTGTATCATCAGATTGGGTAATGACGTCCGCCAACCTCGAGCACGCACACTATGAGAAAGAACACGCAAAGCGAACTCAACGAAAAGACTTTATGAATACGTCGCTATTTCAGTTTCAGCAACTTACGAGCGAAACGGAGCAAGTACTCCAAAATATACAAAGTAAACTTGAGAGTGTCAACGCATTAATCGATGCAATCGCTGCAACCATCTGAAAATCAAGCGTGGAATTATACCTTGACAAAGAGGCCAAAAGATATTATTTTTAGTAGCTAAAATAAGCAGATTTCGTCCCGGGATTGCTCCAGGTGCAGTCATGGCTGAACAGCTGACGGAGCGAGAAAAAACTGTTCTCCGTTACATAGTTCACAATTTTATCCTTTCGGCGACCCCAGTCGGATCCCGTTACATATCGCGGAAACATGGCATGGGGTTAAGTCCCGCGACCATCCGCAACGTCATGGCTAACCTTGAAGAAATGGGCTATTTGAGCCATCCTCATACATCTGCGGGGAGGATACCGACCGACGTGGGGTATCGGTTCTACGTCAACAGTTTGATGGAAATTCACCAGCTTACGGAGACCGAAAAGCAGACCATTCGAAGGCAACTGGATAGCGTCTCGGACGCAGAGGAGATGCTCCGCGAATCCTCGAAACTACTCGGCAAGATCTCCAGGCAATTGAGTGTGGTTTCCTCGCCCCATCTCAGCAGCGGGACGTTTGAAAAGTTGGAGTTGGTGACGATCTCCAGCAACAAAATCATTGTCATTCTTGCAATCAAATCAGGACTGGTCCGTACGATCATGATGGAGGTCTATTCGGAGATTCCGAGAGAAAAAATGGAAGACATCAGCTCGTTTCTCAATCAGCGTCTATCGGGATTGACGTTGCAGCAAATTCGAGACACCTTTTCAAGCCGCGTCCAAGACTTCAAGAATGAGGAGAGTGGTTTGATTCGGCTGTTCATCGAATCGGTGGACAAGCTGTTTGCCGACATCAAAGAAGGGGATAAGGTGCATATTGCGGGGACCGAGAACCTGATCACGCAGCCAGAGTTTGGGAATCCGGAGAATTTTCGCGGCATCATCGAACTCATCAACAACGAGGACATCATTGTGCACGTCCTGGAAAAGCACGATGGGACAGATGAGGTCACCGTCACGATCGGTCAGGAAAATGAAGAGAAACGTATGAGGATTTACAGCGTTGTCACTTCTCCCTACAGCATAGGAGATGTTACGGGAACGGTCGGTTTGATCGGACCAAAGCGGATGGATTATTCCAAACTGATACCACTCGTTGACTACGTTGCGAAAGTAATCTCGAAGATGATGAGTTGACCCGCGAGAGGAAGTATGTATTCGAAAGGAGATAGACCGGTGAAAAAAGCCGAAAACTCTCAGGAACAGAAAGAGAAGGTGGTACCTAATCAAGAGGTGTCTGCAAAGGCTCAGAAAGCGGCTGAGGTTGACCAATCCAACTCAGCTGGCCAGCCTACGGATGCTGCGGAGCTGAAGGGAAAGATTGCGGAACTGACGACAAGCGTTGAGATTTACAAAGACCAGCTTCTGCGAAAAGCAGCGGATTTCGAAAACTATAAGAAACGCATCGAGAATCAGGTCATGAACTTGAGTCGATTTGCCAATGAAAACCTTATCGCAGAGCTCCTCCCGATTCTCGATGATTTCACGCGCTCTTTAACGATGAGCAGAGATCGAAAAGACTTCGAGGTTTTCCGTCGCGGCGTGGAACTGATTTACTCCAATTTTCTCAAGATTCTCGAGGCGCAAGGCGTGAAACCCTTTGACTCAATCGGCAAACCGTTTGATGTCCAATATCACGATGCACTCATGCAGTTGTCGAAGGAAGGCGTTCCCCCCAACACCGTGATCGAAGAAGTCGAAAAAGGTTACAAACTCCACGACAAGGTGATTCGTCATGCGAAGGTCATCGTCTCGCAGGAACCGACGGAGAACAACGAAGGAGACACAAGGGACAAAGTGGATCGACGATCCGAAAGCGATGAGAACACTGGAGAACTATGAGCAAGCATGATTACTACGAGGTGTTGGGTGTTTCTCGACACTCGACGCAGGATGAAATCAAAAAGGCCTATCGCAAACTCGCCCTGGAACATCATCCCGATCGAAATCCCAACAACAAGGAAGCAGAGGAACATTTCAAGGATGCGGCGGAGGCGTACGAGGTTCTCAGTAACGAGGAAAAGCGTCGCCGTTACGACCAGTTCGGACACGAAGGAATGCGTCCGGGCTATGATTACCGCGGCTTCACCGATGTGGACGACATCTTCTCGGCATTCAGCGACATCTTTGGTGGTGGATTTGGTGGCACTATTTTTGACGAAATGTTTGAAACTGGTCGTAAGCGGACACGACGGACTTCGACGGGAACGCCGGGGTCTGACCTGAAAGTTCGAGTGCTCTTGACGCTCGAAGAGATCGCAACGGGCACCGAGAAAAAGCTCAAGGTAAAAAAATGGAAGAAATGCGACGTGTGTGACGGGTCAGGTGCCCGCACGGGGAGTTCGTATGCGACCTGTCCTGTGTGCCAAGGGAAGGGAGAGATCCGACAGGTTTCGAGAACCGTCTTCGGCCAGATGGTCAACATTTCCACCTGTCAGAATTGCGGAGGGGAAGGACGGATCCTTCGATACATGTGTAGAAACTGTGGTGGGGAGGGCCGCGTGCAAGGAGAGACGATGATCAAAGTGAACATCCCGGGGGGTGTTGCCGACGGGAATTACATCCCGCTGCGAGGCCAAGGGAACACTGGACGTCGCGGGGGACCTGCGGGCAACTTGATCGTCTACATTGAAGAAGTGCCCCATCCAGTCTTCATTCGCAATGGCGACGACGTAATCCTTGATTTACTCATCAGTTTTCCTCAGGCTGCAATGGCAGCGGAAGTCGAAGTGCCAACCCTGACTGGTCGTGCCCGATTGAAGATCGAGGCCGGCACCCAATCGGGACGGGTCTTAAGGATGCGGGAAAAAGGGATCCCCCATCTGAATAGTTACGGCCGTGGTGACCAGCTCATCCGCGTAAACGTTTGGGTACCGAAAAAACTCACC
>JAZGDE010000040.1:0-7424 GCA_036477295.1 Bacteroidota bacterium
ACATAGCCCCGATGAACGACTGATTGGCGTGTACCATCTTCCCAGTGGCGCCGTCCGTGTGTACCGTCGCGTCAACGGTGCACTGATTTCGGAAGATGACGAATTCTTTCCCTTCTTTTTCCTCTCCGAAGAGCGTCTCATCGGCGGATTTCCCAAGAAACATTGGATCAAGAAGCTTGCCGGTCCTAACTTCTACCAGTACGTCTGTGCGTTCAGTCGCTGGAGTGACATGTGGGAGGCAGTGCACTACGTCGTCGATCAGTACAACCAATCCACAGACCGCAAGATCCAAAGCTACTCCGATTTGGACGTGCTCTACCTAAAACCAGACCCGGTGACTCAATACCTCATGCAGAGCGGGCGAACGCTCTTCAAGGGAATGGAGTTCAATGAGCTCCATCGTGTGCAACTCGATATCGAGACCTATTCAACGCAGCGGCGTTTCAGCGACCCCAGTCGACTGGACGATCGGGTCATTGTCATCGCGCTCTCGGATAACCGAGGTTGGGAGCACGTTATCGACGGCAGAACAAAGTCAGAGTCAAGGATGTTCGAGGAACTCAAGGAGATCATCAGCGAGAAAGATCCTGATGTCATCGAAGGACACAACATCTTCAATTTCGACCTTCCCTACATTTTACGGCGCTGTGAGCTGCTGAATCGAGAGCTGGAGCTTGGTCGAGGCGGCTTTCCGGTACGGGCGATAAGTCCTCGTGTGAGCTTTGGTGATCGGGAAGTGGACTTTGCCGGCTATGAAATTCCGGGGCGGCATTTCGTCGACACGTATCTCCTCGTGCAGAACTACGATGTCTCGAAACGGAACCTTGAAAGCTATAGCTTAAAGTATGTGGCGCGTTACTTTGGATTTGCGCCCCCCGAGCGTATCTATATCAAGGGAGAGAAGATCGCTTGGTATTGGGACAACGACCCGGAGATCGTCACCCGGTATGCACTCGACGACGTGCGCGAAACACGTATGATCAGCGACTATCTCTCCCCCAGCTACTTTTATCTTGCACAAATGGTTCCGATGAGTTACGGACAGGTCGCTCGTCTGGGTTCTGTTTCAAAGATCGAGACGCTGATGATCCGCGAATATCTTCGAGAGAAACAGTCTCTGCCGTGTCCTCAAGAAGGATCCCAAACCTCCGGCGGCTACACCGACATGTTCTTTACAGGCCTGTTAGGACCCGTCGTTCATGCGGACGTCGAGTCATTGTACCCCTCCATCATGATCAGCAAACACATTACACCGAAGACCGACTACCTCGATGTCTTTCATTCCCTGCTGTCTGAGCTCACGAAACGTCGACTCGAACTGAAGAAGAGGATGCAACTTACCAAGGATCCACATGTCAAGTCCCGCCTGGACGCGATGCAATCGTCGTTGAAAATTTCCATTAATTCGTTCTACGGTTACCTGGGCTACGCTCGAGGTCTGTTTAACGATTACGAGCGGGCGGGGGAGGTCACGGCGACGGGTCAGGAGATTCTCAGAGCGCTCATCGACCAAATCGTGCTGCATGGTGGGAAGGTGGTAGAAGTTGACACGGACGGGCTCTATTTTGTCCCCCCCGATAACGTCACCGGTGAGGATGCCGAAGTTGAGTTAATGGAGCATGTGTCAAAAATCCTGCCCACAGGCATCCACGTCGCAGTCGACGGTCGATATCAGAAAATCCTCAGCTATAAGAAGAAAAACTACGCCCTGCTGGGCTACGACCAGAAGATCGTGATCAAGGGTTCTTCCCTGATTTCGCGGAGTATGGAGCGCTTCGCGAGGGATTATCTCCAGCAGTGCATTGAATCCCTGCTCAAAGGGAACATCGAGTCACTGCATGAGCTCTACGTGAATCTCTACAAAGACATCTCCGAGCACCGGCTTGGCGTGCGCAATTTCGCACGAACAGAGCAGCTGAGGGATTCTCTCGAGCAGTACAAGCGTGACGTCGTATCCGGAAAGCGCAACAAATCTGCGGCCTTCGAGGTTGCGATCGCCTCCTACCGCAACTACCGCGTGGGAGATCGGGTGTCGTACTACATGACCGGCAACGACGCCAATATCAAAGGATTTGAGCATTGCAAGCTCGCCGAGGCTTGGGATCCGAACTTTGCCGATGAGAATGTTCCCTACTACCTCAAACGGCTCGATGAATACTCGAAGAAGTTCGAAGTGTTCTTCATACCCCAGGACTTCGGGAAAATTTTCTCGGTGGAGGATTTGTTCGGCTTCTCGGCGAAAGGGATACAAGTTCTGACGAAGGAAATGAAAGAGGAAGAGGAGCCGACCGAGGAAGAGCCAGTCGAGCCGACACTGGGAGAATTCAAGATCTGGCTGGCAGAAGAGTAATTCAGCTTGGCAACTGCGGGGTATCTTTCTTGGTAACTTCCAGTTCGCTGACACTGCTCAGTTTGTCCGCGAACATAGTGACCTTCCGGTGTATGTCCTCAAACTTTTTATTCGCGTTCTGAAGATGGGAACCGAGTGTTTCGTACTCCCCGATGATTTTCTTGAGGTCTGATTGGAGTCGAGTGACGGTATTCAAGACTTCAGCGGCGTTCTCTTCGATTTTCATTCCTCGGAGTCCAAATAGGATCGCCTGAAGATAGGCATAGAACAAGTTCGGGGAAACCGGAATCACGCGCTTCGTCAAAGCAGAATAAATCACGCTGCCATCCTCGCCGTACTTCTCGTCCCTAATGACAGTTTCATAGTACACGTTCTCCGCCGGGATGTACATCAACGCGAAATCGTATGTCCCTTCATCCGGCCGGATGTACTTCTCGATCTCATCGATGCGTGCCCGAATGCTCGACAGGAACTCTTTTCGATACCGTCGCTTGTCAGCATCGGTCTGAGCCTCCACCATTCGAACGAAGCTCTCAAGCGTGAATTTCGAATCTACCGGTACGAGCCTTCCGCCGATCTTGATCACCGCATCCACCCTCTGACCATCCCTGAATACATACTGCAACTCGTAGTTTTCCTTTGGGAGAATCTGTTCGAGGAGATCACCGAGAAAAAGCTCACCGAGTGTACCCCGCAGCTTCGGTGCACGAAGAATTTCCTGCAGTGAGGAGATGTTCTTGCCGATTTCGTAGATCTGCTTGTTCGTTTGCTCCAGGCTGACGAGTCGTTCGGATACCTCCTTGGTGGTCCTCCCCGTCTCGATCAAACCCTCTCTCACCGACGTGTGGACACCCATCAGTTGTTGTAGCACGGTCTCGTTGATGTTCTTCAGACGCTGCTCGACGCTGGCCCGTGTGTCTTCAAGCGACTTTCGCAGCTGGTCCTGCAGGCTGACGATTTGATTCTGCAGCAACGCGAGGTTTGTGGATGCTGGATCTTGAGGCTGGAATTTGCTCCTGAGGACTAAGGAGATAACAACAACGACCGCAAGAATGATTACGATGAGGATGAAAAGGACGACGCTCGTCGAATCCATGGAATCGTCTTGTGGTTAGTTTCGGTGTTTTTCCATCCACTTTGTTACGTAAGCGATGATTTCGATCGTCGAAGCGCCTGGTGTGAAGATTTCTCCAACACCCAACTTTTTGAGGTCTTCGATATCCTTTTCTGGAATAATCCCGCCACCGAACAGCAGCACATCCTGGAGACCTTTCTCCTTCATGAGATTCAGGATCTTCGGAAAAATAGTCATATGGGCGCCGCTCAACAGACTGATACCGATCATGTCTACATCTTCTTGAAGTGCCGCTTCAACGATCATTTCGGGAGTCTTTCGCAGTCCGGTGTAGATGACCTCCATGCCAGCGTCCCGAAGGGCAGCACCAACGACTTTTGCACCGCGATCGTGGCCGTCAAGCCCGGCCTTCGCGATCAATACTCGGATCTTCCGCGGCATAGCGAGCTTCCTCCATCACGATCGTGAAGACTGAAACCGCTTCAAGGTAACGATAAATTTCGTCAAAGGAAATCCCACAACATTGTAGAAACATCCTTCGACCCGTTCTACAAATACGGCTCCGTAGTCATCCTGAATTCCGTACGCCCCTGCTTTGTCCATCGGTGACCCGGTTGCAACGTATTCGTCAATCTCAGATTCGTCGATCTTGCGGAATATGACCCGTGTGACTTCATGTTCAACGACCTGCTTGTCGGACGGCCGGTCGATGATTGCGAACGCTGTACAGACACGATGCTCATTCCCGCTCAGCATCTTTAGCATGAGCCTTGCTTCGTCGGCAGTCGCGGGCTTGCCGAATATCGCTCCATTCAGAACGACGATAGTATCCACTCCAACGACAAAGCCCTTCTTGACGTTTTGCGCAACATCCTCCGCTTTTTGAAAAGCAAGCCTCCGAGCATTTTCCTCCGGTGTGGAGGATGGATCTATTATCTCTTCGACGTTGCTCGCACGCGACTCGAACGGAATTCCGAGCTGCCGTAGTAACGCGATCCGGCGTGGCGAGCGCGATGCAAGGATTAATTTCTTTTCCAGATCCATGAATGTATATCCTGTTATAACAAAAAAAGCGACGCCTGTGAAACAAGCATCGCTTTCTGTGCAGCAAAACTCAGCAGAGGAAATCCACTCTTCTCACCGGAACATCGCCTTGATACTTCTCCACGTCCGTTTAACACTCGACACCGTATGGGAGACACTGACGTCTTGAGAATACCCTAATTTTCCATCCTCGTCAAGGATCTTGACCCGGTAAACGTAGAAGGAACCGGTTGACTTGAAAGTTGATTCGTCAATAAATAGATAGTGGGAGTTACTCCCCTTCGGTGTCACCGGTTCGCCGACTTGCTGAAACAGTGTTGCCGTTCCGGACTTTCGCTCGACGAAGAATGACTTCAAATTCACTTCCTGATCAGTCCACCATTCCAAAACCACATTCCCCCCTTCGCTCTTAGCCAGGAATTCCTGCATAAAAGTGCCCCCAAACAAGAGGCTACTGGTTACGAGTATTATGACCAACGGGAATAAGATTCTCGGCATGAGGTGCATAGATCTCAACCTGGAAGAGACGAAACGAATATAGGGGCAAGCCCTATCAAAGTCAAGCTTTTTTGTAAACCTCCTCAAAGCCGAAAAATTCGTGCCGAAGGCATTATAGCGAAGCCCCGGCTACCGACCTGATCAGGCTTGAACTCCATCGGTAAGCTGCCGACAAGATGTGCGTTTCAGCAGTTAATTTATGTTGCCGGGAGGTACTTTTGCCGAAGGTCGACGACTCGACTCGTTGAAGATGGCTCCGCCGCGACGACCGACCTTATGGGTCTGGTCACCACCTGTCAGTATTCCACCACTCCGAGCTGTAGCACCGAAGAATCCCCAAGCATGGAGTTGCTGTCACTCGAGAACACCCGGTGCTCCGCTATCTGTAGCAATCCTTTCCGAACAGAATTATTGTGCGGGCAGTTTAGCTTCCCCTGCCGCTGGAAGGTATTTCTTCCGAGGGTCAACGACGATTCGAGCCTGTGTACTCGTAGAGACTCGTCGAGCGGGGAGACACAAAGCTTTTTCTAATAGTGAAGCCACGGCTTTGGAACTAAGGAGAATCACTTGTATCGAAGTCCGTCGAGCTCATACTGTGCATTGCGCCTGTAGGTAGGGTCTTTCCGCGCCTCCAAAAACGCCTTCCGGGCCTCTCTTACATTGCCGAGCCGTTTGTAGGCGATCCCCAGTTCAAAGTATTCGGCTCCTTTCCGACCCTTCTTTTTATACTTGATAGCATTTCGAGCGGTATCCACAGCCTGCTGATGCCGGCCTGCGAGGTTCAGCGCGCGGGCCAACAGTACGTAAGCGGGCGAATAATCCATCTGAACAGTGACAGCGTTCCGGAGGTTAGTGATGGCCTCTTCGATCTGACCCTCAGCCACCTGGTCCTTCGCCTTGCCCGTGTACGCAGCTGCAAGGCCTAGTTGAGCCTTCTTAAAGTTTTCTCGAATCTGCAAGCAATTCTGTAACGCAGAAATTGCCTTGTCGTAGTTCTTCATGCTGTAGAGGGTCAATCCCAAAGCATAATAGCTCAGGTAAAAATCCCCCTTCAGGTCGATGGAGGTCTTAAACGCTCGGATCGCCTCCGCGAGCTTCTTACTATTCTTGAGCGCAACCCCTTTTTGATAGAGATATTTATGATCGTTCGGGTCCAGCGCGATGGCTTCATCATACTTCGACGCTGCTTCTGCATACTTTCCACTCTTGAACAGAGAGTTTCCCTCGTTGTAGAGTTTGTCCGCTTCGATTTTCTTTTGATCCACATCTTCAGATTGTGCAAGAAGGAAGTTCGTGATTCCCATGACGAGCAGGACCACGAGAGCAATTCGTCCCATACTTTTCTCCTTTGCGTGGATAAAGAGCGAGTGCGGGAGGCGGGACTTGAACCCGCATGCCCTTTCGGGCGCCACCCCCTCAAGATGGTGTGTCTGCCAGTTCCACCACTCCCGCGCAGGGTTGGTTCCTTGCTGAGGGTAGGACTGCTGAACGTGAGCAAGGGAGGATTCGAACCTCCGACCCTCTGCTTAAAAGGAGAGCGTTTTCCACTTCCTGATTCTGTTTTCGCCAATTTTTCCCCAGGTCCTAACACTTCTGCTAACACTCTGGGTGCGAAAAACGCTCCCTCAGTAACACCAAGCCCCTAACTGCCATCAACGCGCAGGCCTCTGGACTCGCCCCGAATGCTTCGGGGCAGGCACACGGTTAAGGGCTCAGTCAAAAGGTCTTGGGATTTTGGCCTTTGTGTTGATGATTAAGTGCGTGAAAAAGGTACGAAAAGTAAGATGGGAAGTCAAGATGTTGGAGGTCGTGGTAGTGTCGCGATTTGTTTTTTTCTCGTATGCGAATTACCTTGTCCATAGTATGCAGGGATCTCTGGCTTCGATTGCGGTCAGATAGTGGGAGAATTTGAATTTGAGTTAGACTTCAAGGAAATTACTGACGTCGAAACATCCAATGCAATTAAGCAAGAATTGACATGAGCAATTTTCACTTTTATTTCCTGTTAGCAGCGCTTCTTGCCGCGTGCGGCGAAGGTGAACCAGATACAACCGCTGAGAAAAAAGAGGCAAAGGTTGAGGTACTGACCAAAAGGATTGTAAAAAAACCGTCAGGAGCTAATACAGGTAGTAGGCATTTTGGTCATACATATTGGATTGAGGGCAAGGTCCAGAATAGAGGAAATGCCGATGCCGAAGACGTGTTACTGTCTTTTACTTTGATTGGAGGTGAAGGCGCGATAACTTTCACTGCAAAGCTGGATTATCTCCCTGCAAGAGATACATTAGAATATGAGACGAATAGGTATATCCTGTTAGTTCAGCCAATATCAATGCCCGGCATAGAGCCGGAAGTAATTTTTGAGACTATCAGAGACTAAAAAGCAGAAAAACACCTCTAGTACGATACGGCTAATCCGTCGCCTCTATCCGCTCTTGCTCTTTTGGTGCTCGATGC
>JAZGDE010000041.1:0-4876 GCA_036477295.1 Bacteroidota bacterium
AATGAGCGTAACGGTTGTGGAATGAGGAGTTCCGAACCTCTGATAGGTGATAGTGACCTGGTCCCTAATGGAGGAGAGATCAGCGAAAAGCTCAACAACCTGGGGGGTCGGCAAGCTTCGCCCTCCCCACAACAACAGCTCATCCCCCTCCTTTAAGTCCGGGCACGCTTCAGGATCGAGGATGCGATCGATGAAAACATGGCCGTCTTCCTTCGTGAGCTCAAACGGAGCTTGGGGCCTGTCGAGGAGGGTTGGAATATGTAACAGGCAGACGATGAGCAGGGCAATGTCAACTGCCAAAAAGAAACCGGTGCGGAAGGTCAGTCGCATCATGCCCCTCTATGAAAGTGACATGAGAACGGATCGACAGATAGAGTGAGGAGAAAGAAGTGAAAACGGAAGCGATCGGACTTTTTCCAATATACTGACTCCACGGCGAGAAAGTCAAGCGGAACCTCCTGCAGCCTCCCAAGCTTCCAGTTGGCAATTGAGCCGGATCAGCTCGCTACTCGTGGAGAAGCCATCCTCGACGAGTCGAGTCGTCGACCTTCGGGACAGTCATCGAGCATCACCCTGTATCCTCACCGATGCCAGGCTGCTCGCCGCCTCTTGGTCGACAAACCAGAACAGAGTTCCATCTGTGGGTCGTACGAGCTGCGCGGGATAAGGCTCCTTCCGAGATGGGACTTCGAGAACCTCCTTCAGAATCCGTGCCTTGGAAGTCCCGGAAACGATGAACAACACGCTACGAGAATTGTTAATCAGATGGAGCGTAAACGTTATGCGATACGCCTGGACACTTTTCTCATACAAACCGAGCACGAGCCCTTTTGGTCCCGCGAGAGCCGGACTAGAGGGAAACAGGGAAGCAGTATGGCCATCTTCTCCGAGTCCGAGGAGAATCAGGTCAAACTTTGGTACCGCATCTTCCGGTGTGTTAAAAAAACTCCGGATGGATGACTCATACCGGAGAGCCGCGCTCTGCGAATCCGGCTGCTGAGTATCCACACGATGGACGTTTGTGTCAGGAAGTGGTATTCTGGAGAGGAGAGTTTCAGAGGCCATCAAGTAATTGCTGTCGGGATGATCCTGGGGAACAAACCGTTCATCGCTCCAAAAAAATGCAAGCGCGACCAATCGATCTGTTCCACAAATGGAGGCGTGGCAAGCAGCTCGTAGAGCCGTTTGGGCGTTGAGCCGCCGGCAAGAGCGATGCTGCAATGACCGAGATTGCGAATTGCTTCCTTGGAAATCTGAACAATCTTCCCGGCCGCTGCGATGTTGAGTTCGTTCTGGTCGCGCGCAACGAAGAGGTGTTGTCGTTCTCTCTTCACACTACTTTCCGTGCGATTTGACCCGTCACGGCGAGAGCCTCCTCGTAACACCGATCGAAGCCGAAGACCTCGATTTGCTCACCAAAGAGTTGAGCTTCCGTCCTGCTCCGCATCTCGGCCGTGCGGCGAACCTCCTGCAGGCCGGGTATCAGGACAAAAGTTTCGACCCGGAGAGTATCATCGGAACGGACGGCCGAGAAACGTGCAGGCGAACCTGCGTCCGCTCGAATCTCGACCGAAAGAATGTCGTTCGCTACCTGATCGATGGGGGAGACTGGAATGAGGTGCGCTTCGATGGGAAACCCGCCTCCGGTCATTTGAACGCCCAGTGTACCGTCCTCCCTGCGTCTCAAGCCCGAGTCTATCTTCCAGCCTAACCGCGCAGCGAACCACCCGACAAAGAGCATTGCCTGCGTCAGGCCCGAAGTTTTGCTCGAGGCGGCATCCTCATACGTCACGCGGATCGAGATAATCCGTGAGATATACTCTCGTGACGATGGAGAGTCAAAAAATTCAGCTGTGAGCTCACGCCAATCGAGCAGACGCGACCAGTTCAAGTCTCCGAACGAAACAGGGCGAACAGAAAGCCGTTCTCGCGACTTCCGCATTAACTCCCAGAGTTCGGCAAGGTCTTCAGCCGGCTTCTCGAAGTGCGCCGAATCAAACACCAGATGGTCCGTCACACGTAACGGACGTTGGAGGATCTCTTTTCTATTCAGAATGTTTCCATCCACCCAGAGGATGACTGGCTCATCGGGGACAAGCAGCGAAAGAACCAGGTTAGGGACTGCCCGGACACCTTCGCCGTGTGCCAGGAGGGTGATTTGCTCTGAACAAACCTGCTTCCCGCCTGGGACGGGCACATGACAGTGCGCTGAAATCCAGGCGTCGAGTGAGGATTCCAATGAAGAGGGGTCACCGATCACCAGAATCACACGCGCGGGTCGTTCAACCGTAATTTCTTGCACCATACTCGGATACCGTTCCGCCGCGTCCTCGTCCTCGGTGTATATGATAATGTTCGCAGTACACGCGCGCATTACGGCTGAACCTGTATCTCCCTCCACGGCATCCGCAGCGCTCTTCCAAAGCGTCGAGAGTTCCTGGTCGATGCTTGCGACATCGACGTTAATCGGGATTCCTCGCGTAAACGAGTCTACTCTAGCCATCAACGGCCTCGTGCCACAACCTCGAATGAGAACAATCGCGCAGCACCCGATGTCGGACCTGTTACAACAAGCGTATTCTGCGTGTTAGGATTCCGTCCGAGCGTTGGTGATGAGTGACTCGCCGGGAGCGCGGTCTCGCTATAATCTTCTCCATGTTCTCCCGTTCCGCTCGATGAACGCATCTGACTGCTGAGGTCCCCATGTGCCCGCCTCGTATTGCGGGATTTTCTTGACCCTGGCCGATTCCCATGCGTGGAGGATGGGCGTCATCAGCGACCAGCAGGCCTCGATTCCATCACGGCGCGCGTAGAGCGTTGCATCGCCAAGCATGCAATCGAGCAACAGACGCTGATAGGCGTCAGCCATCCGACCGCCGAACGAGGATCCGTAGCGAAAATCCATCGTAACGGGCTGGAGCCTGATCCCGGCTCCGGGAAGCTTGGCACCGAACTTGAGCGATATCCCCTCATCAGGCTGAATGCGAATTGCCAGCACGTTCGACTCTGCCCGCTCACCGTCCACCTGCCGGAAAATCAGGTGCGGCGTCCGCTTGAACACGATCGCTATTTCCGTCACACGCTTGGGCAGCCGCTTGCCCGTGCGAATGTAGAATGGGACCCCAGCCCAACGCCAATTCTCCACGACCAACTCCAGTGCGACGAATGTCTCCGCGATCGAGTCGGGGTCGACACCTGTTTCCTCACGATATCCCGGAACCGACTTCCCCCCGATCGTTCCCGGACCATATTGGGCTCGTATGGTCAACGAATCGACATCTTGACGCTTCATAGGGCGGATAGCGTGGAACACCTTCACTTTCTCATCGCGAACGGCGTTCGCCTCAAACGTTGAAGGGGGCTCCATCGCTGTCATCGCCAGGAGCTGGAGCACGTGGTTCTGAATCATGTCCCGCAAAGCTCCGGTGCCTTCATAATACGACGCTCGATTCTCAACGCCGACTGTCTCTGCTGTCGTGATCTGTATATGGTCGATGTAGTTGCGGTTCCAGATGGGTTCAAAGATTCCATTTGCAAATCGAAAGACGAGAAGATTTTGAACCGTTTCCTTGCCGAGGTAGTGATCAATTCGGTAGATCTGATGCTCATCAAACACGTTGGCCACTGCATCGTTCAACTCTCGAGCCGACTCCAGGTCTCGGCCGAACGGCTTTTCGATGATAATACGAACCCAGCACGTATCGCGCGCCGTTCGGTTCAATCCGTCATTGTCGAGTTTGTCCACGATCGTTTTGAAGATACTCGGAGGAGTCGCTAAATACCACAGTCGATTCGCGCAAGTGCCCCGGCCCCTGTCGATACGCTCGAGCTTTTGCCGAATCTCCTGGTATGTACTGCCATCCCCAAATTCTCCGGAAATGTAAAACAATCCCTCCGCGAAGCTCTCCCAAGCAGAGTCTACTTGCGCACTGCTGGAATCGCTCACCGCCTTCTTCATCGCTTCTCGAAAGTCCGCGTCGTTCCCTTCTTCCCGCGAGACACCCAGCACGCTGAATCCTGTAGGTAGCATCCCTTCACGTGCGAGGTTGTAGAGCGACGGCATCAACTTCCGCTTCGTCAGGTCTCCTGTCCCACCGAAGATGACGAGGACGCAGGGGTCGGGTGTCCGTTCTGTCTGAAGACCTTCACGGAGTGGATTTGAAGTTACCATTTCTCCCATCAGCGTACCAACGGGACGATAGCCCGTCCCATAGCAACGGAACAATCACTTAGTTTTGACGGAATGACCGCCAAATTCGTGCCTCAGCGCCGCAAGAACTTTGCCAGCAAAAGATTCTTCCTGCCGTGAACGAAATCGCGTCTGCAGCGAGAGCGTGATCACCGGAGCGGGAATGTTCTTCTCCACCGCTTCGAGGACACTCCAGCGACCCATCCCTGAATCTTCAACGTAGTCTCGAATGTTCTCCAAGCGCGGATTTATCCTGAACATGCCTTCGATGAGTTCCAGCAGCCACGAACGCACGACTCCACCGTGGTTCCACACGCGAGCGATTTGATACAGATTCAGGTCGTAATCGGAAGCTGAGAGGATCTCAAAGCCCTCCGCATATGCTTCCATCAATCCGTATTCGATGCCGTTATGCACCATCTTCGTGAGGTGACCTGCGCCGCTTTTCCCAACACGCGCGTACCCGTTTTCCGGTGCGAGGCTCTTGAATAATGGCTCCAGGCGCCGGAAGACGTCTTCTTCCGCACCGATCATCATACAAAACCCTTCTTTCAATCCCCAGACCCCCCCGCTCGTTCCAACATCGACGTAATGAATTTCTTTCTCCTTCATCTGATTCGCGCGACGGACCGAATCCTTATAGAACGAATTCCCTCCATCGATCAGAATATCACCTTCCGTCAGCTG
>JAZGDE010000042.1:0-15982 GCA_036477295.1 Bacteroidota bacterium
TATCCCGAACATACCATTTTTGAGACGGCAAAATTATTTTCATCGTCGGGATCGCCCAGGTATCCTGAATGTTGACCGTCTCCGCCTCCAGACGCAGCTGGTCGGACTGAGCTTTGGCTTCGGCAGCAGAGAGGCCGCGGTCTAGAGCGATTTGCTCTTCTCGCCGAGCCGATTCGTCGACGACAACGTCTGTCCCCGGTACATATCTTGGCTGGCTCAATCCCTCGCTATGAGAATACGTGAGCCGGATACTTGTCCCTTTCCAGGATTCGGGAAAGAACTTTTCGACAGCGAAGGTCGTGTTGATTCCCCAGGAACGATTCGCGCTTCGAGTCCCAAATCGCTGGCCGAGCGCGTGGAAGTGTGGGTCGATCCGGGAGACGTTGAACCCAACATAGCCGAAGTCGGCGAGCTTCACCGAAGCATCCATGCGGTACGCCCAGCCTGGCGTGTCGTCAACAGAGGAGAGACGCAGTTCATTCACCCAGATTTCTCCGAATAAAGGCTCCGCTGTTCCCTTGTTCCGAGGGTTTTCAACGCCCATAGCTACAAACTTGACCCGTGTAAGCGTCGGATTTCCGCGAACTCGATACGTCGCGCCAGGTGGACCTTCTCTGACGGGCACACGTTCAGAAAACGTGTTGGCAGAGTCACGTCCTTGCTTGACCGCCGTCAATTCAGAAAAAATGATTGAAATATTGTTCCGTTCGTCCCATCCCGGGTGAACTGGTTGACGGTACTCGTAGTAGTTCAAGGAGTCCAGGCCAAATCGAATATACAACTCGGCATCATAGTTCGTCGTATCGACGTAGAAGAACCTAGGATCTCCGTGGACGAACATTTTCATCGTCCGGTAATTGAAAAGGTCAAGGGGTCGGAATGAGTAGAATCGAATCGCCTGCCGGTTCTGACCCTCTTCGAGTCCGCGCAAAACCATCGCAAGGGACTGTTCGTTGCTGAAGATCTCCTGATCCGGACGAGTACGGTCACGCTCGCGGATGACGCCAGGCGGACTGGTGTAGGTCGGATTGTCCTCCAGGTTGACGGTCGTTACTGAGAAGACTGGGTCATTCCGAATTTCTTCCTGCCACTGGTTTCCAACAAGGTTGAAGTCAGCGATGCGGACTGTTATCACCTCGTCGAATCCGATGAACCAGATCCGGATAAACTCGACCACTTCAAGACTCGGATTGCCAACCTTCCGAACATAATCGACGAGTGGGATGCGAAATTGGTACCATCCGTCGTTCCCACCACCGACGATGAGCGGATTCGGGCCTCCGACACCACCGGTCGTATCTAGGGAAACCTCGTACTCAAAATAGCTGTTGTTGCGGTCCAGGTTATTGTTGCGGTTGAGGTCCTCGGTATTGGGGAAATTTCCAACTTCGCTTCCCGCGTTTCCCTCTGACCCATTGATGCGTGTAAAGTCGAGACTCAAAGGAGTGAAGCTCCAGTTGTCGCCGCTTGGGTCGTCCGCAAATTGAGGATGTCGAGCGATGAACTGTGCGAAGCGAATCCGCTCCTCGCTGTCAGGGATCATATCGAGACCGACGTCTTCCACCGCGGGGTTCAACGAACCATTCTTGAATCCTCCGTCCAGACCATCTTCGCTGTTGAGAGTATCGTTTGGTATAGCATCTTCACTGATCTGTCCGAGGTCGATCAGCAGTCTTCCATCCCTAGGATCCCCCTCGATCTTCATCCAGACTTCGATAAAATTAATGTTTTCGTCAATGAGGTTGTTCGCAGTAGATGAGAGAACGCGCATAAGACCGCCCCAGTTGCGCGACGGGTCTCCCAAGAGCGTATTCTCCAGGTCGGGCGAGTAGTTGAACTCTCCCCGGAGGCTCGGGTCGAAACCGATGTTTAGAACAGCAACGCGATCCTGTCCGGGAACTGCGCGCCTGCTGTTTGGCCAGATGTCGGTGATGAAAACATCGCTCGGTATAATATTGTACCAGATCGTCTTCGCCTTGGAAAACATCTTGACGCGAGTGTCGATGGGATTGTCGATACTCGGGTCGAGGCTTGAAATGAACCCCGGCGGGCTTGACTGCTGCCAGATGGCGTACGTCGTCCCGAGGGGGATCGTCCGCTTGGCTCCCTCAAAATCGTCGATGAAGGCAATCCCCTCCCCCTGGTCGGCGGGTATTGGACTCTTCTTCGTGTTAGGGTCGGGCAGCATGTACGCGGCTTCTCCGCTGACCGTCACAGTCGATTTCCCCTGGGTCCTCAAGATCGGCAAAGCGTCGATTGCCTCGGAAAGAAAATCAAGCGTAAAATTCGTCGAACCATCAGCTCCCATGATCAAATTCTGAATCGGCTCCTCGTTGATGCGCACCTTGTCGCTGAGCGTTTCCTGGTTGAGATTCATCAGGGTGAAGCCCACCTTGGTATTCTTCGACAGCTGCATATCGCCGCGAGCACCGACCAGCGTTTTCGAGGCGAGCTGGAAGAGGTCGTTCGACTCGTACTTGATGTGCAGGTTCGAGTTCGGAAGCAATGCCTCTTCGTTGCGAATCACCACCTGCCCGAGGATATAATCGACAGTGTAATCAACTCCCGACGCGAGCTTTCGGTCACCGAGAAAAGCTTCCACGCTTCCTTCCACGACATTGAAGCCAAGATTATACGTTGAGGTCACTTCCGCGCTCGATTTGCCCTGGATGAGAAAGCGGTCCTTCTGTGTGTTGTTCCGAGCACCGTTGACCGTTGTATCGTACACCGCAGGATATGCAAGCGTGTCTCCGACGTCCTGCAGTCCCAGGCTCGTAAAGAATTCGCGAATGCCGTCGTCAAACGGTTCGAGGACTGGAAAGATGAGCTCCCCACGAGTCGGATCGATGGTCACGCCGGGTATGTAGTCAAATTTTCCATCCGGACCACCCCCTCCCGACTCGTCGTACCGGTCGAAGCCGAAGACCTGAAGCAGGTTCTGATTTTGCACGTTATCCTCCGGCTCCCGACCGGGAAGCTGGTACAGGATATTCAACTCGAACCCTTCTTCCTTGAGATTCTTGCCTCCAAGCGGGTAGATGTTTTTCAACATCAAGTCCCACGCCGGCTTGTACTGGGGGACAAGGAAACGTGGCTTGACGAGCTTCATCACGATCCGCTGGTCCGTCGTGTCGTCCTTCACGAACTCGCCAAAGAAGAGGTCATCGGTGGTGATCGACGGATCATTTTCCTGACGAAACGCGATCGCGATGGCCTGTTCGTTCTGCGCCCTCACGTTCAGGGTGATGTAGCCTGTTTCCGAGTGAATACTGTACTGACTCCGATCGAGTCTGATAAACCGGCCGGCCTCCACCCGCCCTGCCTGTTGTTCCCCATTCCTAATATCATCCGAGTACCGCTCGCCCTCGCGAACCGAGGACAGGTCGATGTACGCGATCACGTCGCGTTCTTCCGGAACCTCGATGCCCAGCCGAGTTATCCACACCTCGATATCGGTGATTCGCTTCGTAAGATCTATTTGTGGAACAGGGTTGATATAGTAATCCCGGAACAGGTCACGATAGGAAATATCAACGAAGTAATGGCTGGTCGAGTAGTCATACGCTCGCTTCACGAATTTCCGCTCCCGAGCACCGCCAGAAATAGTGAACTCCCTGACCTGGCCCCGCTTTTGGGATACCAGCGTCGTCAGGGTCAAGGGTCCCATCTGGAACTGAGACTTGACGCCAAAGAGAGCCTGGCTGCTGCCGATAAAGCCCGAGGGAGTAGGAAGCGACACGTTCCCGGCTTCGACGCTGCGGACGATCTCGTCGTCATAACCAGTGTACTTAATCTTGAGCTGATTCTCGTACTCAAACGTTCGCTGAGTGTTCCAGTCTGCTTTGATGTTCAGCTTATCCCCGACGGTTCCGCTGACGAGGATTTGAACCTCTTGGTTGAAATCGGGCTCGTTGCGAACGTTGCCGAGTCGGGAAATCACAGTCTGGTCGGTCTTCGAATTGCGGAAGGCTGCCCGGATATCCACCGCGCCCGAGATACGCAGATTGATCTTGGGCGGACCGAAGATGCTCAATAGGGGATTTGCCGGTACTGGGATGTCAATGTTCGTGATGTCGCCGAGCAGCGCCTGGAGATCATCGCTTTGTTCCTCTCTGAGTTGGTATCGGCGAGCGATGGATTCCCATCCCGCTCTCCGCTCTGACTCCAGTCGCAAGCGAATGTATTCCTCCATTCCAATCGAGATCGGAATTTTCACATCGTTCCCGAGCAGGGTTTCATGAATTGTCACTATGAAGCCCGTGGAGTCGATCGTCAACTCACGACGCGTGTAGCTATTCTTCAAGAAGAACGGATGGGTCCGCTTAGCATTGAGAAGGACCTGAGGATAGTCTGTGCGAACGTAGGTAAAATGCTTGATGCGTGCCGACGAATCGACAGCGGCGACGTGGCTCGTATCTTGCTTCAGAGAATCCGGCGGACCGTGAACGGAGAAGGCAGGCATCACCGCGGAGTCAATCAGCGAAGTGTCTTTCCTGACTTCGTTGGTGTCCTGAGATCCGGCCTCGCTGCGGAGCTGACCGAGAAGTGCGTAGGATTCATCTCCGCTCTCATCCACGACTTCCGGCAAGGTCATGGAGGTGTTTTCTATCACCGGTTCAGTCGAGACGATGCCTTCCCGCCTATCTATCTGGTCAAACACAAGCGACCAGAACGAGAAGAGAGGAACAAGCGAGACAAGCGAGACAAGCGAGAGAGGTCTTCCCCACCGGGAGTCGTTCGGCCTTGAATCTCGGAATGTTGTCTGTGGGTCGGAAGCCATCCTGAAGTCGTGTCTGTTCTTCCACGTGCACCGGACTCCAAACTTGCCCACAGGATTGGAAGTCCCGTGCTCTGACATCGGCACTCAGTAGCAATACGTCGCTACGGATGGCTCCTTTCGGGTTGGATGGACGTATCACAAAACATTAAAAAAAAGAAAACCCAATAGCAAGTCGGAAGCGACCAATCCTGGTGATATCCGTCACCCGAGTTTCCCGAATTCCCGCAGTTTTCATGCTCGAGATCTCCGCGGGGCAACTCTAAATAACCCGACGACTTCTTGGAAATGAAGGGCCTCTTCTGTATATTTTGGGCACGATGATTCTCTACAAGCACATTCTGCGAGCCCATATCGGTCCTTTTCTTTTTTCATTTCTCACACTGATCTTTGTCTTCCTTCTCCAGTTCATGATCAAGCAGCTGGACCAGTTGGTGGGAAAAGGCTTAAGCGCTTGGGTCATTCTGGAGTTGATCACGCTCAGTCTCGCTTGGATCGTCGTGCTTGCCGTCCCGATGTCAGTCCTCGTCGCCACGCTGATGGCCTTCGGCAGCATGGCCTCAAACAGCGAGATCACGGCAATGAAAACGAGCGGGATGAGTCTCTATCGCATGATGGCACCGGTGATGGTCGTGGCGCTCTTGCTTGCACTGCTCCTCTTCGAATTCAACAACAATGTGCTTCCCGACGCAAATCACAGCGTGGCCTCCCTTCTCCGAGACATCCGCAGGAAGAAGCCGACGTTGACACTTCTGCCAGGAGTGTTCTCCCAGGATATTCAAGGCTACAGCATACTGGTTCGCAAGACGTTCGCGGAGTCGAACGACCTCGAGGGCGTGACTCTGTACGATTACACGAACCCTAACCTCAGTGTGGTCATCACGGCCCGTCGCGGCGCGATCTCATTTTCTCCGGACTTTCGGAAGTTGGCCATGGACCTCTGGGAGGGTGAAATCCATCAGATGGACTTGACGGAAGAGAATAGCTACCGACGGATTATGTTCGAGAAGCACCGTCTCATCATGAATGCGGAAGGGTTCGAATTCGAACGGTCGCCGGACAACGCTTTTCTCCGTGGTGATCGTGAACTCAGCGCCCGAGAAATGCTCGAGCGAGTCGACAGCCTTGAACGCCGAAACGACGAAGCGCGCCAACGCATCGAGACGTGGAAGTCGACCCATTTTAGACAGTTTTACGCTGACAGCATCACCGCCATTCCACCGCACATGCCATCAGCACCCCTTTTCACGGAGCAGTTGTACACCAGCGCAATGACAAGAAGTCAGTCTGCCCAGTCGATGATCCGCTCGGAGGAGTCGCGCATCAGCTACAACGCGCGCCAGATGAATTCCTACATGGTGGAAGTGCACAAGAAATACGCGATACCGGCTGCGTGTCTGGTCTTTGTTCTTGTGGGAGTTCCTCTGGGGATCATGGCACGCCGCGGAGGGTTCGGGGTCGCAGCGGCTTTGAGCTTTGGATTCTTCCTGCTTTACTGGGCTTCACTGATCGGCGGCGAGAAGCTTGCGGATCGAGGGTTCATATCACCGTTCGTGGGGATGTGGTTTGCGAACATTCTGATCGGCGCTCTCGGCATCTACCTCACGGTCCGAATGAAGCGTGAATCGATGATCATCCCGTGGGCGAGGCTGACCCGGTGGGTTCCCAAGCATTGGCGAGTGCCGGAGCCGGCTGAGCCCGTCGACGAATACCAGCTATAGAATCGATGAAGATTCTCGACCGATACGTCCTTAAACAGTTCCTGCAGATGGTGGGCTTTGGCCTCGTAGCCTTCACGGCTATTTTCGTGGTTGTCGATATGATGGAGAACCTCGACGACTTCATCGACCGCGACGTGCCGTTCACCATCGTTGTCCAGTACTATGTGTACTTCATGCCGGAAATCATTAAGTTGATGATTCCGGTGGCTGTGCTGCTCTCCAGTTTGTTCACAACGGGTCGGCTCTCGACCTTCAACGAAATTTCTGCCATGAAGGCAAGCGGCGTCAGCCTGTACCGGTTCATGCTTCCGATGCTGATCGTGGCGCTCCTTATCAGCGGGGCCTCGGTCTACTTCAACGGCTGGGTAGTTCCATACGCCAACCACAAGAAGTTCACGATCGCGCGCGTGCACCTGAACAAATACCTGGAATCCTTCGGTCGGTACAATATCTTCATCCAAGACAGTCCAACGTGCATCGTGTCGCTAGCTAATTATGACGACGCCATCAATACTGCACACCGGGTGACTGTGCAGGACTATAGCGAACAGGACCGGACTCACATGATGAGGCGGTACGATGCGAAAGAAATGGTATGGGACACCACCAGCAGTGTGTGGGTGCTGATCGATTGCACGATGCGGACATTCGAGGGGAACTCGACGAGCCCCGACTCTGCCGGCTTACGGCCTCGTGGAGGCGCCAGTCGAGGAGTCGTCCAACATGAACAGATCGCTCGGTTTGACACATTGACGCTGGTTGATCTGCACTTCATTCCCTCCGAGATCAAAAAGAAGCAGCAGCGGCCGGACGAGATGAATTATTATGATCTGCGGAATTTTATTGAAAACCAAAAGCGCGCAGGGCACGAGGTGGCACGTTGGGAGGTAGATTTTCACAGCAAGGTCTCGTTTCCGTTTGCGAGCTTCATCGTGGTTCTGTTTGGCGTGCCGTTTTCATCGATCAAACGGCGCAGTGGACTGGCAGTGGAATTCGGGGTCAGTCTCGGCATCTGTTTCATTTATCTCGCCTTCATGAAAATATCGCACACATTTGGCTACAACGGTGACCTGGATCCTCTCGCTACAGCGTGGTTCGCGAACGTGGTTTTCTTTCTGGCAGGGATGGTGATTCTCTGGCGAGTCAGGAAGTAGGATGCTTCGTTTAGCGATGTTTCCACTGTAGCAAGCGCACCAGAGTTGTTTTGCTTGCTTTTTTGCATTTTTTTTGAATTGATTAAAGATTATCAGGAGGCAATCTGACTGCTCAAAACGGTGCTGGCAACCGCGGCGTCCGCCGCGGGACGGCGTTTCTCTTGTCGAGAATCGGTCGATGCTATTTCAAAATCGAAGCCTATAGAAGAGGGATAACAGAGTACAGGAAACTACTTGCGGTCCCCACCGGCGAGCTGAGCTAACGTGCAATCCCGGATCCAAGCGTAGCTCTGTCTCAAATTGCCAACGGCTATGCGGCGCTGAAAAACTACGTGCGTCGCGGTGCCCCCCTTTTCCATCTGTATGAACTCTTGCTTGAGCACCTGTGGGATCTTGCCATAGGTGAATACAGGTGCTTCTGCACACCGCACGAGATGTTAGGGATAAAGGCTATGCTCAAGCGGTAGTCGCTTGGATCGGAGCAAGGCACGGGATCGCCTGTTAGCAAAGCGCAGTGGCCTCGCGACCCGCCAGTGTCTAGATTGATCTCAGACATCCTCTGATGCACAGTTTACACCCGACCAGAACCGTGGAGACTCACACCTATGAACACCTTTAAAGCCGCAGCAATTGGATTAATAGCGCTCGGTATTGCGCGCGCATCCTTCGCACAACAACCCACCGTTCGGCTTGAAGACAACCCAGAGAGCAGCGAGTTGGTTGTGGTGATTGGCCCGGTGTCCCTGCCGTCCGGGGGAGCATATGGACACGGCGCGGTCTCCCCGCCTGTGGAGACCGTGCTGCTGCCATTCGACGGCTACCTGTATGGCATCGCGTACGAGCTGGTAGACGCTACCGGCCGTTTACTCCCCAACGATCTGCTGCACCACCTGAACCTCATCGACCCCGATCACCGTGAGCTTTTCCTCCCCATCTCGCAGCGGATAGTGGCGGTGGGCAGAGAGACGGGCGCTCAATCGATCCCCTGGTTCCTCTTCGGATACCCTGTCTCCGCTGGGCAGCGGATGGTGGTGTCGGTGATGCTTCACAATCCTACCAGCGAGGACTACAAAGCCGTCTCGGTCAGGTTCCACTTGAAGTATGTTAAGGCTAACCGTCCCTGGCCGCTTTTCAGCGTCTATCCATTCCACATCGACGTCGCCTTTCCGGTCGGTGACAAATCGTTTGACCTTCCGCCGGGCCGGTCTACCTGGTCCTACAAGGGGA
Organism: Bacteroidota bacterium; assembly: GCA_036477295.1. Lineage (GTDB taxonomy): Bacteria > Bacteroidota > Ignavibacteria > UBA10030 > JAZGDE01 > JAZGDE01. The sequence goes on from JAZGDE010000042.1 coordinate 8,880, forward strand.
GCCCAGCGCTCCCGGGCCGACTCATGGTTGTGATCAGCCACATGCACGAATATGCGGAGAGAATCACGCTCGAAGATGTAACCGAGGGCAGGCTCATCTGGGAAGGATTCCCTATTAAGGACGCCGAGGGGAACCTCAAGGGTGTGACAATCGGGCGACTGTATAGGAAGCTCGGCGTCAAAATCTTTCCCGAGCGCGTGTACCGAGTCACGATCACGTACAACAATCCCACACCCGACACTCTTTTCAGGGGCGGTATGGGCGTGGTGGGGGGAGTGTTCATGCCGGCTAGCGGTGTGGAGTGGCCAAAGGCCGACACCCACGATCCCTTATACGCGCTCGACAGGAAACACTACCTACGCGAGGTGCGCGGACGTTTCGACGTGATCGTCAAGCAGTCAGAGCACGAACAGGCGCCGGAAACCATGCCAATGCATCGGCACGGCCGCAACCCGCCCGGACGGGACGATCGTCGCGACTAGGAGGTAGGAAGTAATATCTAGCTTTCTCTTCTCCAGATCAGCAGGCACGTCACACCTTTAGAAGCTTACCGTCACATCAATCGTCGGCACCACTTCACGAATCTCCCCTAGCCGGTGAATCTCCAGCCGCACGCTTGCTTCAAGACCACGATTGAACCGCGACGCGCTCCACGCGGCGTCGAGCGCGCTGAGAATGTGGTTCACAACAACAAGACCTACAGCTGTACTCGCAGTATTAAAAAAATCGTTCGCATCGCCCCTCATGTCGCGGTAGAATCGAAATCGAGGAGTGACGCGGTCAAGATTCCTAGCTTCAGCGTAGTCAATGAACACGGTCGTATCGGAGTCATCCCAACCAGGTGTGTATTGCGCGTATTTTCCGATGAGCTCGTAATACTGCTGAGTATCGAAAGGAGGAAGAATGTGGGAAAATCCTTTAACAGTCCGCTCGCAGGCATTCAGCTCATCCCAATTCACGCGACCCTGCGGAGGCAAGTTCTTATCCGCACTGACATTGACTGAGCAGTCTTTATGTCGATTCATCCAGAGGGCGTAATCGGCAACAGTCCAGTGCACGTTTGCGTAGGCCTCGTACTCATCCGTTCGATCATTACCCCTCTTCGTATACACGCCGTAGATGATCCACGAGACAACCTCTGTGCCCAAAAAGATCGCGCTTTTCAGGTAACTCTTCGAGTAGAACTCTCCCACTCCAGGTACAGCAGCGGACAGCCCCGCCGCCAGCCAAGAAGACTTCCCTCCACTCTGTCTAGCTCCTGTCGTCTGACCTGAAATATTAGCATTAGAATAAACCAACCCACCATTACCGAGGAGATCCTGCGAGAAGAAGTCTATCCGCAGGTTGCCGGTCAACAAGGGCGGCCGGTGGGATTCGGTTTTCAATACGAGGGACGTCGGCGTGGGCTCGCCACAGATAGCAGGCAAGTGCGCACAGAACATTATCACCAGAATCAGCCCAGTTCTCATGTTATCCTCAGGAATCTTCATGTACATGAATGACATTGTTCAGAACCTGTCCACATAGTCAATACATCTTAGAATCCAACGGCTTGTGTTCTTATCCAACTCTCTGTTATTTGATCCGTTGAAACCAAATTAGAGACCTGCCACACCGATCCCTGCAAAATCGATTGTTGCACCACAATTTATTGTGGTGGTAAGATAGTGCCAAGAATATGAATTTAAACCGTTTCAACGGTTTCGGACACTACCAGCAATGTTTCATTCGTATTGCAAAATGTATATTCATCTTGTGTGGTCAGTGAAGGATCCCAGAAGGATGCTCACGAAAGATGTTCGGCCACACATATTACAGCATATTGCTGAATACTCCATCCAGGAGAAGATAGCACTCGACGCTTTGAACGTGCACATCGATCACGTTCATGCTTTCCTCAACCTAAAGAGCGATCAAAAGGTGGAGGAGATAGTCAAACTACTCATCGACAGAAACCGATGAATCGGTTCAATCGTAACAGAAAAATTTCTCATGACCTCGACCTGCCTGCCAGCAGGCAGGCAAATCGGGGTGCTTTGAACAGACGGAAGTCCAAAACTGATCGACCCAATTTGCGCGGCAAACGGGGATACTCGGCACCATAGAGCGGCTAGATCTCAAAATCAAACAACACGCCGAAATAAAATCTCCACTCTTTTCCATACGTGAACGACTCTTCGTTGATGATTTGCGTGAAGTGATTGAAGCCGTACGCTCCCGCGAAGAAAATCCTCGTTGGATACGCATAGAATGACCAAGTCTCCAGACGAACTTCGAAACCGGCGTCCGACTTGAAGTCCCTCAGCTTGGTCTGAGTTCCGTTCCAAGCGTTTCCGAAATCCCCGAAGAGTGATCCGTACAGCCTGCTGAAAGTAAGATGGAGAACTCGGACGTCAATCTCCTCGAGAATCGGGAAGCGATAGGTGACGTTGAGTGTCGCGACCTCGTTTCCACCGAGTGCATAGTACGGGTATCCGCGCATCCCGATCAGTCCGCCGACGTAAAAATCGAAGAAGTCATCTTGCGTCGGTCCGAGAATCGTACCACCTCGAAGCCTCGCCGACAGCGTGTGCGTCCAGAACGGCAGCTTGAAATATTCCCCCCACTCCGCGTCGATGCGGCTGAACGTCGGCTCGTCGAAGATGCGGACGAGCTCTCCGCGATTATTGACCGTAAACTGGGGATTAAATTTATTGAATTCATAGTCGTACCGGACGCGGATGCGTCGACCGATTGGATTGATCTCCTGAGTCCGCGAGCGCCGGACGCTCCGATAGGTCCACGTTACGGCCAGGTCGTTCCCGATGAGGTAGGCTTCGCGCGAACCCGGCACAAGCATCGGAGGCACGGGCGGGTCGCGCAAAATGAAGTTACCGATTTCCAAATTGTACCGGCTGTGAATGTACCGCACCTCGAGGTTGTGCTTTTCTGAGAAGATTTTCTGCTTGAAGGCGACGTCGAACTCGAGCAGGCTAAACGTCACATCGACCGGAATGATGAGGTCAGATCGCAGCGCCAAATTAAAATCAGTCTTGCGGGTAATGTTGTACACCTCCAGAGACAGTGTCGGTCTCAATCCGAGAGAATATAGGATTGGGAGTTTATCCCTCAGCTCAAAAATAAAAAAAAGATCTCGCTCCCCTCGCTTATTTAATGCGGCCCCGCCGAAGAGGTTCAGTTTGTTGATCACATCACCGGAGGCAAAATAGAATCCGAGCTTAACCTGGTCGATCCCCTTGTTCTTCCTGTTGTAATTATCGAAGCGAATGAGCGGAAAGAGAGATACACTCGTGAACGTATTCGTGTACTCCCGGTTCAGAAGTTCCGGGACCTTTGTGTCGTCATAGTTGCGGAGTTTTGACCAATCGAAACTCTCGTCTTGCGGCGCTTCCGCGAGCGCCAGAGGAGGTCCGGAAAACCGACCAGCTCCCTCGCGTTTGACATACTGATCTCCGTTGAACTCCAGGGATTTCGGCTCTTCGAGAAGAGCGATCTTGTAACCTGTGGATTGGTAGGAGGCGTACACCAGGTCGCCTCCTGCGCTCAGCGAAGGCATGAAGGCCCCACCCATCACGTTCGTCAGCTGGGAGATGCTGCCGCTCTCGAGGTCCATCGAATAAACATTGAATATTCCCGTGCGATCCGACGCGAACAAGAGCCTCGTACCGTCGGGCGAAAATGTCGGGTGCCTCGAGTCATCGTCCCCCTGATTCAAATACTTCAGGTCAGTACCATCACAACTGATCACAGCGACATCCTGCCCGTCTTTCATCGACCAGCCGAAGACGATTCGCTGTCCGTCCGGTGACCATCGCGGATTGTAGACTTGCTCGCCATCGGAGAAGTGAGTGAGTTGCTTAAAGTTGGATCCACTGACGTCAACCGTCGCCAAATTCTGTGTACCATCGCGCTGGAAAACAAATACGATGACCGACCCATCAGGGGAATAGGCCGGGCTGTGTGCCCGTAGGCCAAAGGTGAGTCGATGTTCCTTTCCGCGCTCTCTGTTGTACTCATAGAGGTCAAACACTTGCGACCAGTGTTTGTTCTCGCGCGTTCTCCGGGCATAGAGTAGTCTGTTGCCGTCGGGTGACCAGGAAATCGAAGAATGCACCCCTCCCACAACTTTCGTCTCATGCTTACTCTTCGCGTCGTAAACGTAGAGCCCTGACTGGCTCAAGTAGTCGCCGGTTTTCGTGGACAAGTACGCGATCTCGCTTCCATCGGGCGAAAACGTCGGATAGAGATTTCCAAACCCCACGTCCGCAATGAGATCCCCTTCGACTTCCCGTTCTTCAATGGGAGCCACCCGGAACCGATAATCGCGTGTAGTCCTTTCCTTCCATTCTGCATAGAGCTGCTCACCTTCATTGCCGGTCGCCCTCTTGATAGCACCGTCAATCGTCAACGTGGTCACGGAAGCGAGGTTGCGAGAAATCTTTTCGAGTACATCCGGACCGAACTTCTCGACGAGATACTGAACGAAGGAGAAGCCGGCGTTGTAGGCCGACTCGTTGCCGAGACTGGTTTTCCCGAAAACCGCCATCTGATTCCACGAAAGCATATTGCCGTCGAGGGCGTACATCCGGAGGATCATATCGCGATGGGAATCCCAGAAGTCGTACGACAGCTCCGGTTGATTCAATTGCGCCACGCCCTCCGCAAACCAAGCAGGGACGTTGAATCCCGACCAGGGATACGAGACGAGGACATTCGGGAATCCGTACAAAACGTCCGTTCGTTGTTCCGCTTCATACCCGAGCCATTGAAGGTAGATCGCCGGAAACCGGCGTCCGAATTTCATTGCCGTCTGGAGCTGGATGATGTGGGTATACTCATGCGTCACGACGCTGCGGAGCCAGTTGTGAATACCCCTCAGCTCGAAATCCATCGACGGTGCCCAGATCTCGACCTTGTTGTCGTAAAAGTAGGCTGCACCGTTCGAGATGTCATCGTAGTCCTTGATGACAAAGCTGACTTTCTCAGACGGTTTGTGATTGTAGAACGATGTGATCGGCTCGTAAATGTCCTCGGCAACCCTGGCAACGACGTTCGCCGTCCGCTCTGTGCCTTCCTGGTAGTGGACAAGAAAGTGCTCCGTTTCAATGGTGAACCACCGCAGCTCCGGGTGGTGGTAGAAATCGTCTTGGGAAAAGGCGGCAGCAAGGAGAAAAAAGGGAGCAACGCAGGCAAGAACGCCGGAAATCAAGTGGCGATATGGACGAATGGGACTCCGCATGTTGGATAGTCGAGATAGCGAGTCTGTTCGGGATCCTATTCTTTACTTTTCACTTCGTTTCCGTCCTCATTATCATCGGCTCCGGCTCGAATCCCACGATTCCAAGTAGTCGTCAACCTACAAGATCATGCTTTGAGAACTTCATTTCACAACGGCGATCTTGATAATAGCGACCCCATTCTCCGCGCCGCTCGAAGCCTCGATCCGTGCAAAATAGATGCCGCTCTGGAGGTTGGAGACATCCCACGGCACTTCATTGTCGAAGCCTCCCACACCGGGACCACTGAACTCATCCACTAGGTCACCAGCCAAGTCAAAAACCTTGATCCGAACCACGGCATCCTTACTGACGTAATAGCGGATGTTTGTCCTGTCCTCATATACCGGATTGGGCCAGTTGTAGGCGCGCTGCTCCGGGAAAAAGGCCGTTGTGATCGGATCTCCTAAAAGCTGAGAATTCTCGAATGCTGTATGCCGTGCATTGCCCCGATACGAAGCCCAAGGCAAAGCAATGCTGCCAGGAACCTCCTTCAATTGCCAGCCACTGACGTACCCGTTACCAGTTACAGCAACGATTCCGGGAACCGAAGTATTTGCCATCAGAGACGCAAAGGCTGCCGGAGTAAACCGATTGATCCCATCTAACACCAAGGGAAATTCTGACAAAGTTCGACCCATACGGTCAATCGCCACGAGCTGCTTCTCATCGGTGGAAAATATGATTTCCGGGTTGCGGTCGCCGTTGAGGTCAGCGATCACTGGATCGCTCGTAATGTTTCCATGAACTCGAACGGGGAAGTAATCAAGGACAGTTCCATAGGGGGTGAATGCGTAGAGGCTGTTGCCCGATGCAAACACAATATCTCTGAGTCCATCTCCGTCAATATCTCCCAATGCGGCGGATGACAACCCATTCGCACCTGATGCGAAGTCTCGGGAGAAGAGGATGCTCAGCGATCCGTCATAAACCTGAACACGTTCTCCACCGCGATCCGATACGACAAAGAATGGCATCCCATCGGGCAATAGCCCGAAAACAACTTCCCATTGGCCAGACGAAAACGGGAGTTGAATGGAATCTCCAGCCATCGGGATCAATTCACGCTCCGTGATTGCAACGACACTGAGAAGAGGGTTCACGATTTCCGTATTCAACGCTAAGGATGTGATTCTTTCTGAGGAGATTTTCTGGACCGCGGTCACCGAGTCGATCCGAAGAAGCGTTACATTACCGTTCTCGTCTCCGACGAAAAGTGTGAAATCGCTGGGATGAATAGCGGGACTGGTGCTGATCCTCCCAGAAGTCATAATCGATGCCGTTGATATCACATCGTACTTTCCATCTGTGTCGAGGTCGCTAGCCGTCCAGACAATGATGGAGCTATCCTGCACCCCGGCGAAGATGTCGTCCGAACCATCTTGCCGAACAAAGGCGATGGGAAACTGGCCACCAACAGCTGAAAACAGGCCGGCTGACAGCGGCGTCGCGCTCGAACCATCCAACGTGTACGCAAAAACACTGTCATTGACACTCACGAATACCTTGTCCTGAATAACTTGAGGAGAATAGTTTCCTGCAGACTTGCCCACAAATTTCGGATAACCATCCAGTGGACTGATCCTCTCGTCTCCGATCTGGACAACAAACTTCATAACTGAGTCGCGAATGCCGAAATTTCGAATACTTATGAGACTGTTCGCAAGTGAATTACTCAAACTGTTAGGATTCGTCGTCGGAGAAAACTCGTTTTTGTACACCGGGGCTGTATTTCCCGAAAACCAAAAATCGAGCGCCGTACCTTCCTCGCTACCGGCTCCCGGAGAAAGGAAGCCGAATTCATGGCCAATGTCCTGCGACCCGTCG
>JAZGDE010000043.1:0-7084 GCA_036477295.1 Bacteroidota bacterium
AAGGGCTGCTTCAAACAGAACGGGCAGTGTACGGCCGACCATCATCTCATAGAACTGATGTTTCTTTTTCTTACTCAAGATTCGCAGCATCTTATTGCGGGTAAACCGAACTCGCGGTTCGACGACTCCGTCGTAGTTCATCGCAGGAGTATTCGACCGTTCGGAATAGGTGAAAACGTGAAGGTACGTCACGGGTAAGTCAAGCAGGAATTGATAGATCTCTTCGAAAAGATTGTCTGTTTCTCCAGGAAACCCAACGATCACATCGGCTCCGACCCCTGCCTCGGGACATTTCTTCTTGATTGTTTCAACAACCCCTCGATACCGAGCGGTCAGGTATCGCCGTCGCATTCTTCTGAGCACATCATCACTTCCACTCTGAAGGGGGATGTGAAAATGATTGCAGATTCTTTCCGATGAGATCAGCATCGTGATGAGCTCGTCGGTGAGCAGATTCGGTTCGATCGAGCTGATACGGATGCGCTCCAGGCCGTCGATCGACACGAGAGCTTCCAACAGCAAAACCAGGTTGCTTCCGATTTTCCGACCATAATCCCCGACGTTAACTCCAGTCAGTACAATTTCCTTATATCCCTGAGCAACCAGGCCTCGCGCTTGCACGACGGTCTCGGCGATCGATTGGCTTCGGCTCCTTCCCCGTGCGAGGGGAATCGTACAGAACGAGCAGTTGAAATCGCAGCCGTCCTGCACCTTGAGAAAAGCTCTGGTCCGATCACCGAAGCCGCCTGAGAACGCAGGGCCGAAATCGTTCACCGTATCGATGTCCGATGTGACGATTTGAGAGTACGTCTTTTTCTGAAATCCATCGACGTATCGGAATAGCTCAAATTTTTCCTTGGCACCGAGGACGAGCGACACACCCGGAATGGACGCCACCTCTTCCGGCTCGAGCTGCGCGTAACAGCCAACCACGATGACGTACGCATCGGGAGACTTCCGCAGTGCTCGGCGTATAACCTGGCGACATTCCCGGTTTGCCCGTTCGGTCACCGAGCACGTGTTGATGACGCACACATCGGCTCCGTTATCCAGGTCGACGGATTGGAATCCGCGATCGAGGAATTGCTTCCCGACGGCCGCTGTTTCGGCATAGTTCAGCTTGCAGCCGAGTGTGTGAAAAGCGACGCGCTTCATAGGACCCTAAACAAAAAAGAGTTGTCCACGAACTACGACAACTCCTTTTCTTCCGTCAGGTGCTTTACGCTCAATTAACTCGAGGACTGGACGTTGAGTCGCGACGATTACTTCGACCCTTGAGTTTGTTCTTGCGGTTGAATCGTGGCTACCTCTTTTGGTTTCATCGCAGGAAGTTTATGCTTCGCGACATACTCGTCGATAACTTTTTGCTCCTTCCCACGCAGGCATTCGATGACCGAGAGGACGATTTTCTTCGCTTCCTTATCAAACTCGATGACGCTGAGAGGCAAGACGTCGTTGACCCGGAACGCTTCGTCGATGTTCTGGACGGGAGTTTGCGAAAGCTGTGAGATGGGAACGAACCCGTCGACACTCTCGGGCAGTTCCACGATCACACCCTTTTCTATGATGCGCACGATCTTTCCCCCTGTTTCAGTTCCCACCTTGTAGGCTTCAGAAAACGAATCCCACGGGTTATCCCGAATCTGCTTGTGACCCAGCGAAATCCGACGCTGCCCCACATCGATGCTGAGAATGACAACGTCGATCTGATCCCCTTTTTTCACGATTTCTCCCGGATGCCGGATCTTCTTTGTCCACGAGAGGTCAGAGATATGGACCAATCCATCAACCCCCTGCTCGAGCTCTGCGAACACACCGAAGTTTGTAAGATTCCGCACCGTACCAGTATGTTTGGAGCCAACCGGATACTTCTGCAGCAACGTCATCCACGGATCTGGCTCCAGCTGTTTCATGCCGAGCGAGATTTTCTTGTTTTCTTTATCGAGGCTGAGGATGATGACGTCCACCATCTGACCCATCGACACAACCTGCGAAGGATGTTTGATGTGCTGTGTCCAGCTCATCTCCGAGATGTGGATGAGACCTTCGATTCCCTTCTCGATCTCGAGGAACGCTCCGTAGTCCGCTAAAGAAACTACCTTGCCGCTGACCTTCGAACGTACGGGATATTTCTCTTCAATGTTCTCCCAGGGGTGTGGCTGCAGCTGCTTCAGGCCGAGAGAGATGCGCTTTTTCTCCATGTCGAAGTCGAGAACAACGACGTTCAGAGTCTGGTCGAGTTTGACGACCTCGGAGGAATGGCTTACCCGTCCCCAGGAGACGTCGGTGATGTGCACTAGCCCATCTAAGCCTCCAAGGTCGACGAACACGCCAAAGTCTGTGATGGCCTTGACCGTTCCCTCGAGAATCTGACCCTTTTCCAGACTTTCGAGAATTGCGCGACGCTGATCGGCAAGCTCCGCCTCAACGATAATCTTGTGACTAACAACGACGTTCTCGTTCGGATGATTAATCTTCACCACTTTGAAGTCCAGAATTCTCCCGATGTACGCATCGAAGTCGCGCACAGGTCTCACGTCGACCTGAGAACCGGGCAGAAATGCGTCCACGCCCATTAGATCCACTATGAGACCGCCCTTGATCCTGCGAGTGATCCGACCTTGGAGAATATCTCCTGTGTCGTATGACTTGGTGATCTTCTCCCAGACGCGCATGAAATCTGCGCGCTTGCGCGAAAGGACGAGTCGACCATCTTTATCCTCAACACTCTCAAGGAAGATCTCCACTTCCTCTCCTACCTTCAGTTCCCCGGCGTTTGAAAACTCAGACCGCGGTATGATCCCCTCAGATTTGAAACCGATGTCTACGGATACCTCAGTGCTGGAAATCGCGACGATTCGACCCTTCACGATTTCCCCTTCGTTAATCTGTCCGAGCGTCTGCTCGTACACTTTCGCCAATTCCTTGAATTCGTCCTCGGAGTATTCTCGCTCCCCAATCGCTTCCACCGAACTCCCTGAAGATTTCGTTCCGTTCTTGGACCGTTCTTCACTCACCCGTGGTTCCTCTGAGGGCGACTCGCGGTCATATGGTACTTCCGGCGTTCCCTTCTGGCCTGGATCTTCCGTCATTCATCCTCCTCTTGTTGGACAGAAACATCCTGGGATTAGGATTCTCTCTGTGAACAGTCCCGTGACGGATTCTTCAAAGCTCCGTGGCTCCTGAACACGGGACTGCTTCGATCAATTTGAAATGGTAGCTTGGGCCTTTCGCACGACGATTTCGACCTGTTGCTCGATCGTCAGGTTTGAGGTATCAACCTGGAACGCATCCTGCGCTCGCCTCAGCGGGCTTTCAGCCCGTGTTGAATCTTTTTCGTCACGTGCCTGCATTTCCTGAATCAACTTCTGGAGACCGACATCGAGTCCATGCTGTTTCAACTCTTCCTGCCGCCGCCGGGCCCTTGAGACTGCACCTGCAACCATGAATACCTTCAGCTCGGCATTCGGAAATACAACCGTCCCGATATCTCTACCCTCGAGAACTACGCCTCCCGCTTCCGCCATGCGGCGCTGCTCGCGCACCATCGCCTCGCGGACCTCACGGACACTGCTCACCACGCTCACCGATCTGGTGATCTCCGGAGTCCGGATCTCCTCCGTGACATCCCGACCGTCGAGGAGTACGACCACCCTGCCGGTTTCACGCCTCAGCTCGATTCTCGTCGTATCTACCAGACGTTTGATCCCCCGCACGTCATCGAGAAGCACGCTCTGCTCGATCACCTTGAGCGTCATCGCTCGATACATCGCCCCAGTGTCGATGTGTACGTACCCCAGTCGTTCCGCAACCAATCGAGCCGTTGTGCTTTTTCCTGAGGCCGCCGGTCCATCGATAGCAATGACGATGCGCTTCAAGGGGCTGTAGGTCCAGAAATCCTAGAAAAATAATATAACCAATTCCCATAAAACCCGCAATAAACTCTCCCACACACCTCCATCCGTCCTTGAGAAATTCCCCCTAACTGCTATATTGTAACCTGCTATCCACTTACCCTATACCACCCGAATGCAAAAACTGACCAACGACCAAATTGCCGCCACAAGGGCTCAAGACAACCAGCTTTCACCCGTCAAGAGGCATCCCATTATCGTTGTTCTCGACAATGTCCGCAGTCTCTACAACGTCGGCTCGATGTTTCGGACTTCCGATGGTGCCTGCATCGAGAAGCTCTATCTTTGCGGGTTCACTTCACATCCTCCCCGCATTCAGATCGAGAAGACGGCATTGGGCGCCACACGGACCGTGCCCTGGGAATACCGCAAAGATGCAGTCGAACTCATCGAAGAAATCAAATCAAAGAACATCACGATCTGCGTGCTCGAACGTTCAACTGAAAGCGTCCCCTACTCTTCGATTTCTCCGGCCCAGTTTCCCCTCTGCCTCGTGGTTGGCAATGAACTCGTGGGCGTTACTAAAGAGATTGTCGATCGAGCTAACACCGCTATCGAAATTCCCATGTTCGGAACTAAACAATCCTTGAACGTCGCCGTTGCCTTCGGTATTGCAGTGTTCGAATTCGTCCGAATCTTGCATCAGCAGGAACAACGATCGCCCTTGGATCAGCCGTAGGCCAACGTGTAGAAGTCTTCTTTTTCCAACGTGTGGATACGAATTACTCCGGCGCGCACCAGCGTCACGAGAATCCTCGAGGCACGCCGCTCCGAGATGTTGACGAGCTTGCTGTATTCTTTGACAGTAAGGCGCTCGTGCGTGTCAAGGTACTCGAGGAGCGTTTGCTCGATGTGACCGATCGAGATTTTCAGCGGAGGTGCATCAGGACGCTCATCGCGCAAGAGTTTCACGACCTCTTTGCTGGCGATGACGGTCTTATCCTTCACCCGAATGTAGACGCCTGTCCTCTGTCCGTTTTCCTCATCTTCGTTGCCAAGAAACATGTGCGGCTTCTCTCCACTCTCACCGATCACCGCAACGATGACGTCCTTCCCGTCGAACGGTAGGATGTGCATGACCGGCCGAATAGGCGGGTCACAATAGTTGATCCCAGCAACCTGAATCAGTTCCAACTCAGTCTTCTCACTTTCGACACCGATGATGGCTCCGTCATCCCCAACACCGAAAAGAATGTTTCCCCCTTTTGCGTTCGCAAATGCGATGAGAGCCTTCGCGATTTTCTCCGGTGAGGAGATCCGTCGCTTGAACTCGACCTGAAAACCCTCGCCCTGTTCGATCAGCTTCTCCACGTCATGATAGTCCATCTCAAGCCCTCCTCAGAAATTTCACTGACGACAAGCCGGAACGTGATGATACGATCCCACCGACTCACGACTTGCCACTGTCGAGGAAGCTCTGCAGGATCAGTGCTGAAGCGATCTCATCGACTTTCCCTTTCTTCTGCCGCTCCTTTTTCTTCACGCCCATCGTGACCATTGTCTGCCGCGCCAAGATAGACGTATATCGCTCGTCCCAAGCGACCACCTCGAGACCGGTCTTGCATCCCACCTTCTGAGTGAACTCCTCAACTTCACGAGCCATCTGGCTGCGGTCACCACTGCGATGGTACGGCATTCCGACGACGATGAGTCCTACGTCGTACCGTTTGATGAGCGATTGGAGGTCGGTGAAAAACTTCTCCGAATTCCTAAAGGTACCGAGACCCTGAGCAATGATCAGCAGGGGGTCGCTCACCGCCACGCCGATCCGCTGGGTTCCGTAGTCGATGCCAAGAATGCGCTTTGCTCCTGCGGTTCCGATTACCGTCATGCGCCATCGTCGCTCATCGAACTCTTGGTGACGGAGGATTCCGGCGAAAGAGCGGGTTCCTCTGTCGGCCCCCGCTCCACGTGGGCGGGATCGACTGGCTGTTGGAGAAATTCCTTCAGTAATTTACTCGGCTTGAAGTGCGTTTTGCGCCGTGGAGGGACGTAGATATGTTCCCCTGTTTTCGGATTCCGAGCTTTCGGTTTCGACTTTGTCAGTTTAACCTCCAACACACCGAAATCCCGAACCTCGATTCTCAATTCCGGATCCGCGGTCATCATGACCTGACGCAATGCCGTAAACACGCTGTCCGTCCACTTCTCCGCAAGGTGCATTTTTTCACCCGTCACCTCTGCGACTTTCTTCGCGACATCTTTCTTTGTGTATGTCGGCATTCGTCGTTTATGTTGATCCATCTCCCCTTACTCCTTTTTCGTTCGAGTCCACGAAGCGCTCCACTTTGAGAACCCCCTTGACCTTTCTGATCTTTTCCATCAATCGATTCAGGTGTTCTGTATTCTTCACGTAGAGAATGAGGGTGCCATCGAACATCCGGTCTTCGGAATCGATGTTCACCGCGCGAATATTTGTGTTGTTGTACGATGAAATCACATTCGTGATATCATTCAGCATTCGTGGCCGATCCTTACCGGACACTCGCACACCACCGAGAAACTCTGCTCCGTTCGTCCCAGGCCAGCTCACCTCGACGATACGATCCTCTTCAACCATACGCAGGGACTCGATGTGCTTGCATTGCTTGCGATGAATTTTGATGCCCTCACCCGTCGTCACGAATCCGACGATTTCATCGCCCGGTATCGGATTGCAGCACTTCGCGTGGTGGTACATAAAGTTATCGCGATTTCCCAATACGAGGATCCCGCCGAGCGAATCGCGCGCGGATCGGATAAAGTTACTGAAGGCAGTCGGCTCCTTTTTTGGCGGCTCGACGGGGGCTGGCACTTTGCCCCGTTCCTTCAACCGCTCGACGACAGTGTCAACCTCAAGTTCCTGCAGCGCAATGCGCAGGTAGAAGGTTTGAACGTTCTCGACTTTGACGCTGTGTACGAACCTCACCAACTCATCTCCGTTCACGTGCAGCTTGTGTTTCTTCAACTTCTTTTCCCATACTTCCTTTCCTTTATCGACGAGCTTTCGCTTCTCCTCCTTCATCCATTTCCGAATGTGCGCCTTCGCTTTGTGCGTGATGACAAACTGTTCCCAGTCAGGACTCGGAGTTTGATTCTTCGAAGTGATGATCTCGATCTGATCACCACTCCTGAGAATTGCCTCCAGAGGCACCAGCCTACCGTTCACTTTCGCACCTATGCAGTGGGAT
>JAZGDE010000044.1:0-3365 GCA_036477295.1 Bacteroidota bacterium
TCACTCCTCTTCGTGAAGGGATATCAAGGACGTGGAAGTGGCTTGTGGATGGCCCTGGGAAGTCATTTTTGGACAAGCTTTGAATCGGTTCTAGACATGGGGAAAAAAACACATACAACGTTTTCGACTGGATGATCGTACCGTGGGAGTTCAATAGGCGCTCCGGGGGCAATTGTTATGTCGATCGTCGTCGGCATTATCGTGTTTGCTGTGGTCGTGGCCCTGCTGTTGAGTGGGGCGCGGCGGATTCTTCCGTTTGGTCCAAGCATGTAGTAGCCGTTGTCTGTCCGCTCAAGGAAAGAACCCGGGTGAATATGAAAGCGGGCTTTCAGCATACGGTATTCAATACTTTTCGCCGTTATGAACACATTTCCTGTGCGAAATAGCGTTAAGCACCAGATTCAATTGAATCTGCTCAGGAACACAGAGAAGCTGAAAACTAGCACCATCCTGATCAGCGCACCTCTTCTCCTGACTGCACAGCGCTATTACGGTTCGATGGACTTTTTCACCGAGCACTTTGGGGCAGCGATTCCGACTCAGGATCAGGATTTCTTCGCTGCCCTGTATTTCTTCTCTTCGAGCTTTCTGCTTTTCGGAGTTCTGCCGCTCCTTCTGATCCGATTCGTTTTCCGAGAGCGGCTCAGGGATTACGGTCTGTGCTTGGGGGATTGCCGGAAAGGAGCGTTTGCGCTCCTGATCTTGATACCGTTGATCGCCTTGTTTTTTCTCTTGCCGTCTTCTCATCTGGAGGATTTTCGATCGTACTATCCCTTCGCAAAGTCCATCAAATCGAGCTTCGGGAATTTCATCCTCTTCGAGACCCTTCGCGGTTTGCTGTTCTATACAGCCTGGGAATTTTTCTTCCGAGGTTATATGCTCGTGGGACTCAAGTTGACGTTCGGCGCATGGCAGAGCATTTTGATTCAGACTATTCCTTCCTGCCTCTGGCACATCGGGACGCCGGATGGTGAGATCTTTGGCTCCATTGCAGGAGGGATCTTATTCGGAATATTTGTTCTGCAGACACGATCGCTCCTCTGGGCGTTTCTCCTTCACTGGAGCATCGGATTTCTCTTGGATTTCTTCATTGTCTATCTCTAGCCGGCAATAGGGGGTTGATATGAATCATAGAGATAATCTGGTTGGAGCAGTAGAGTATCGCCTCGTTGACGTGCTTAGCATAACGCTTGTCGGACTGTTCACTGGTTTCATTCTTCTCTTCCAGGAAAACGTCCGGTCTTGGCAGAATCTTGTCCTGAACAATGTCGTTGCCGTATTGTTTTTTGTCGGGGCCTTGTGGTGGAGGAGCAAGATCGCACATCCATGGTATCGATGGTTCTTGAGGACAGCGGCAGTGACTGCGTTCGTTTCGTTCATCTACAACGAGACGAGCAAAATCATCAACATTTTTTACGAGGGCTATTTCGATGAGCTCGTTATGGAGTGGGAACTTGCGATCTTCGGTCAGCATCCGACGGTCTGGCTTCAGAGCCTCACGACACCGTGGGTCACTGAATGGATGATGTTCACCTACATCATCTATGTTCCTTTGATCCCTTTTGCTGCTTGGCTTGCTTTTATGAAGAAACGTGAGAGGGCATTGGAGGATTATCTGATTTCCTTCGGTCTTGCCAGCCTCATCTGCTATTTGGTGTTTATACTCTTTCCGGTGAAGGGTCCGATGCGCGCGATTCCAGAACTCCACACCATGCCACTCGAAGGATTTGTGTTCACGTGGATCTCCGACCTCATTCGTCAGAATGTTCATTTTCCAGGAGGATGTCTGCCCAGTCCGCACTGCGCCATCTCAACAGTAATCCTCCTGACGGCGTGGCGACATCATCGCCCGACTTTCTGGGTCTTGCTCCCGATAGTCCTCTCGATCTACGTCTCTACGGTCTATGGTCGCTTTCACTACGTATCGGACGGGATCGTCGGGATTCCTCTCGGACTGTTTGCGGTATGGGCAGGTCCAAAGCTCAACTCTTGGTGGGGCAAGGTTACCTTGATCATGAAACTCCAAATCAAGAAAGTTCCTCAGCTCGAACTGGAAGAAACATAGGGGGAATTATGACTGCACTCGTCACTGGTGGGACTGGCTTCATCGGCACGCATCTGATCGACGTTCTTCTCAAGACGGGATATCGAGTCCGATGTCTTGCGAAGGACCGGATGTACGCGGACTCGTTTCCGCAAGAGTCGGTCGAGCTTGTCATCGGCAACGTCTGCGACTCGCTGCCGTGGGAATCGATCTTTGACGGAGTGGACTATGTCTTTCATCTCGCGGGTGTCACCCGTGCAAAGAGGAAAAAGGATTACTTCCGAGGCAATTACTACGCGACGAGACACTTCCTGGATGTGTGCAGAAGGTACGGTCGAGATGTAAGAAAATTCATCTATGTTAGCAGCCTCGCAGTTGCAGGTCCGTGCAGAAATGGTCAACCGGTCAACGAGCAAACTCCGTGTCTTCCCATCTCTGCGTATGGATGGAGCAAGTTGCTTGCGGAGCAAGAGGTTCTGCGCTATCGTGACCAGTTTCCTGTGGTAATCCTGCGCCCCTGCGCAGTCTACGGGCCTCGCGAGCGCGACTTCTACGCATACATGAAAATGGTCAAACGCGGTTTCCGCGTCCTGATCGGAGGAAGGGAGTCATTGTTCAGTTTTCTGCACGTTCACGACCTGGCGAATGCTCTGGTTCTCGCTGCGGAACACCCGAACTCAACAGGAGAAACGTACTACTTGGGGAGCGAAGAACCGTTCAGCACCAGGGAACTGGGAGAAACCTTGGCAGATGTGATGGGAACAAGACCTCCTCTGTGCATCCGTGTGCCACTGTGGTTGACCTACACGGCTGGTTGGGTTTCCCAAGGAATCGGCTGGATCCTGAACAAGCCTGTGTTCTTGAACACCCACAGGGTAAAAGAGATGGTGCAATCGGTCTGGAGCTGTTCGATTTCCAAGGCGAAAAGGGACCTAGGGTTCATGCCGCTGATAGGACTTCGGGAGGGACTGGCTTCGACGTATGCATGGTATGTCGAACACGCGTGGTTATGAGCTGATGACGAGCTTATCCGACCTTCCGTAGTTCGATGAGAAACCGACAGGAACGTAAAACACCCATTAGCGCGCAAACCTTCAGAGGTGACGGTGAGTCAACCATTAGCGACTGAAAGGAAGGGACAAACGATTTACTCCCAGCACAAGAGACAGTCAGAGAGAGATACTTCAACGTCGTGTTCGCACAACTATCCCCTTGAACGAGGGGGTGATGGATTCAGCACTGATTTCCCTCGAGACCGATTGGAAACATCGGTACCGGCACATTCGGTTTCGTTTTGTTGATTTCTGTTGTCTCGGATACA
>JAZGDE010000045.1:0-42954 GCA_036477295.1 Bacteroidota bacterium
TTACATAGAGTTTTCGAAATAGTCTGTTGATCCATCTCGCCAGCAGGGTTACTCACCAAGGCCTGCCATACGTGTCAGGCGTATTAATGTGGACAAGTCCCATAAGGAGCTTTAGCGGGCGGTGGCGAGAATTGGCTGATTTATCAGCCTAATATAATTCCATCGCGTACAGATGTTGATTTTCATTTCTTTGTTATTTACCTTTTTGCAGAGCCCACGGGATGAAAGACTCTGCCACTTTACCCTTCTTTAATCACGGACTGACCTGATGGCCGAACAGGAAGTCCACGAATAACGGGTTCACCTGGGTTTACGACTGTTTTACACCGGTGGATGATACTTGATCCTGTTCATGGCAACCGTGATGTAGTAGTTATCCAACCAAGAACGGCAGGATAAATGCAAGGCGGATATTCAGCAATTGGTTGATATTGCTGGTTATCCAACCCAGCGGACCCCTGTCCTCAAGATAAAAACTGAAGACCGTTTCCTGTCAGTGAATAGCCCTTTGATCAGGTAGATATGCGAGAACCAGATCCGATTCTGATCCACCTTGAGGCTCTCTTCCGAGAGGTGGTTCGAGTGGTGACAACTGGGGATGGAGAGCAGCGGGGCGAGACCGGACTCAATCCAAAGGGAGACCGGATCAGGTGGTTTGACCAAGCAGCGGAGCAAGCGGCCTGCACCTACCTGAAAGAACATTTCCTCCGACCGGTGGAGCTTCTGTCCGAGGAAAGCATGCCCCAGAGAATTGGCGATGGTGAGCCAGAGTTCATCATGGTGCTCGACCCGGTCGATGGCTCCGACAATTTCGCGCGTGGGATTGTCCCTTCAGGGATGGCAGTGGCTCTGATCCCCGCACATCTGCCCATTGCCGTTGGAACAGTTCAGTTCGCGCTGGTGGGAGATCTGTTCACCGGCGGGACTTGGCTTGCCGCTCGGGGGCACGGGGCATTTTGCAATGGGAGGAAGATCTCTACCCATCCGGTCACTCAACTGGAAGAGGCCATCATCAGTTGCGAGCTGAACCATTTTGAAGTTGAAGCGCCCCTCGCCTCGATGTTGTCGCGTGCACGCGGGGTTCGCTCCTTCGGCTGCGCCACCCGTGCCCTTTCCATGGTGGCTGATGGCGCCCTGGATGCCCATCTGGATCTACGCGGTCGCCTCACACCGGAGAATTTTCTGGCGCCATCGCTGATCCTCACTGAGGCAGGAGGCGTCGTCACCGGTACCGGGGGTCAACCACTTCCCGAGATACAGCATCTTACGGAACGTTACTCCATCCTGGCCGCGGCGACTCCGGAGCTTCACGCGGCTCTGGTGCAACGGTTACAGAAGACATGCACATGAAAAACAAAACGAGAACTCAACGACTAGGCGAGGAGAGTTTGCCGGCGGTGATCCTGGCTGCAGGCGAAGGCTATCGCCTGCGCGGAGGGAACGGTGGACTTCCAAAGCCGCTCACGCCACTCCTGGGGATTACACTTCTGGAGCGCGCTATTCTATCGTGTCGTGAGGCAGGAATCAGAGAGTTCTACGTGGTAGTTGGCTGTGACGAAGAGAGAATGATCCATTACATTGAGGAACTGGGGCGCCGGTTTGGTGTTTCCGTTCGGGCGGTGCAAAATCCGAATTGGAAGGAGGGGAACGGCACCTCCGCGTTGGCGAGTTCTCCGTACGTAAACGGTTCGTTCCTACTGGCGATGTGCGATCACCTCTTCGATCCCGACATCATCCGTCGCCTTATTGAAGCGAAGGACGGAGCGCAGAGCTGCCTTCTCGCAGTGGACCGCCGCACAGACCAGATCTTTGACCTGAACGATGCCACCAAGGTTCGACTCGATGGCAAGGCCATCACTGCTATCGGCAAAGGAATCACGCCGTTGGACGCTGTTGACGCGGGTCTGTTCCTCTGCCGGCCAGATCTCTTCGATGCCCTCGAGAAGGCCAAGCGGGCCGGAGACGGCTCACTCACAGGGGGCGTTCAAAGATTGATCGGGAAAGGAAAGATCCGGGCGATGGAGATCGCCGACCGGTTCTGGCTCGATGTGGACACACCCGAGAGCCTGTCACACGCAAAACGTTACCTGCTCGCCCGAGTTTCCAGTTCGAGGGAAGACGGCTTCATCGCTCAGCACTTGAACCGTCCCGTTTCGCGCCGGATTTCCGCCCTGTTGGCTGACACCCGTCTCACCCCCAACGCGATCACAGTCCTGAACTCCCTGATTGGTCTCTGCGGCGCCTTCCTGTTCAGTCTGGGCGAGTATGTTTGGACACTTCTTGCCGGTCTCCTGATCCAGTTGTCCTCCATCCTGGACGGCTGCGACGGAGAGATCGCTCGGCTCAAGTTCCAGTCGGGTCGCTTCGGAGCGTGGCTTGATACTGTATTGGACCGGTACGCAGACGTGGCCATTGCGGCAGGGATCTCCTATGGCTATTGGCTGACGCATCCAGAGCCGATCATCTGGCTGGGCGGTGCCCTGGCTATCACCGGCTTCATCCTCGCGAGCTACACGAAGAAAGAGTATGCCCTGTGTTATCGGCGCCAACCGCCTGGCGGCTTGCCCAACAAGTTCATCAAGAGGGATGTGCGACTGTTCGCTTTGCTCGTAGGGGCGCTTCTGAATAGACCGTACGAGGTCATGATTCTGGTCGGTCTTCTTTCCCATTTCGGAATTGTTTGGATCTTCATCTGCGCCTACCGTCAGGGAAGGCACGAGCTGCAGGGGAGAAAAACGGAAACGTTATGAGCGGTATCGGCGGAGGTTGTTCCGTCGCTAACGACATTCCCCGACTGCGGCCCCTCTCTTGCCTGAACCACCCAGGTATCCTCGAGAGCTCGTCCCGATGATGCACTCATCGGGACGAGCTCTCGTTCCGACCCAATGTCGAAACACACTTCGTTAAACTCAGCACTAAGATTTCTGGAGACGAGCAAATGGATTCTCTTGAGGTGATTTATTCGGATAGTCGCTCAAGAGACAAAAATCCGGCCAAGATAACAGCGGCCGGATTTTTTTGTGGTCTGGTAATGAAGCTAACGATCCTACTCTCCTCACAAGATTGGTGAGGATACTCGAATCGGTCACCGTAGCGCTAACGGGATTCGAACCCGTATTTTCGCCTTGAGAGGGCGACGTCCTAAGCCTTTAGACGATAGCGCCATTTCCCAAAACGGTCCACCAGTGAAGCGAGTGGCTGCCGCTTTGCGGACTCCGCCGCTTGATGACGCTGAGTTCTCTGGAGACGGGATCCGATACTGATCATAATATTCGTTAACGCGGCCGTAGTCCTCTTCGACCTTCGGTCGGGACGAGATCTCGTGGCGACAAGCTCGCCAAGGACTCAACCAAGTTCTGCCTTTCCCAATTTTCTCCCCAGTCCGAATCAGTCAACGATACTCGCGACCGGTCAAGTCTTTTTCGTTGCAATTTCGCCTCGACTTTACTTACATCATATCAACGGCGAAGCTATTCTGAACATGACAGCGCACGGGAATATACGGAATTCGACATTTTTTTGCAATTCGGGTACTGCTCGCTGTTAGGAAGATCGAACACCGGGGAAATGAATTCGACCAAGACCACCCCATTTATCCTCACATCAATCGAACCAGGATCTCTAATCCACCCATGTTTCATTTTCTAGCAAGGAGACCACTGCAATGGACAACCAGGATCGACTGTTCAGCAATATGGTTCGCTCCGGGAAGACGACATATTTCGTCGACGTCCGGAAATCAAAGAATGGGAAAAAGTATCTTCTCATATCTGAAAGTAAGTTCACCGGAGAGAACAAGAGGGAAAGGAAAAGTATAGCGGTGTTTCCGAATGCCGCCGCTCAGTTGAGAGATGCCGTTTCCTCAGCAGTTGACGTCCTCGAAGGTTAACCTTCCTCCAATCACTCCCGAATGGAAAAAAGGCTGTTCTTTGCTGCAGAACAGCCTTTCCTTTTTGCGCTCCCCTTTCTTGGATCCTGCCCCGCTGAAGACCGGGTGCTTGTTCAGGAGGGCGGAATACACACGACTTCCTTGTTCTGCTGCCCCGCCAGGATTCGAACCTGGACTACCTTGATCCAGAATCAAGTGTGTTGCCAATTACACCACGGGGCAAATCGGAGGGACTTAAGGTCAAGAGACCTCTAGCAATCTAGTCAACTCAGTCGTGAAAATCAAGGTTGCTTCTTCGCCGAACGAACGTTGATGGCGTCGATGCGATGTTGGGAGTCACCTTGACTTTTAGGGTATTTTTTTTAACATTGTTCGTTGTTTATGAGACAAATCATCCAGCGAGTGACAGACGGGGAACGCGTCATCGGCACCATGGAGAACATGGTCACCGCTTGTGCGAAGAAGGGTCTCTTCATCGAAGGCAGAGCAAAACGGTTTTACCGCACGGACGTTCCCGACCTGTTGATCCAGGAGTTCGTGGACGACGGCCCTGCTTTCAACGGTAAGCGGAGAGTGAAGATTAAGGACAGAGGAGCACTCAATAACGAACTGTCCTCGCTCATCTTCGAGTATCTAAACGGATATCATGTCCAGTCGCATTTTGTGAAGAAGCTTTCTGCTAACGAAATGCTCGTCAGGCGACTGGAGATCATGCCCCTCGAAGTTGTTGTACGCAATATCGCCGCCGGACGGCTGTGCAGAAACCATGGGTTGAGAGAAGGACAAGAACTCCCCCATCCGATCATCGAACACTATCTGAAGAATCGCCAGCTCGGCAACCCGCTGCTGAACGAATTCCACATCTCTGCGTTGGGCCTCGCTACACCGGAGGAGCTGAAAGTCATCAATCGGACGGCTTCAAAAATTAATGCGGTACTCAAATCGTTCTTCGACCGACGGGAACTCAAGCTCGTTGATTTCAAGCTCGAATTTGGCCGCTACAAGGGACAAATCCTCGTTGGGGATGAGATTTCACTCGACACATGTCGATTTCGAGATCGAAAGTCTAACGAACCGATTGGGGACAGAAACCGCATGCGCACGGGATCGGAAGACCTCCGAGCGGCTTACCTCAAACTGCGGGAGAGGCTGTGTGGGAAACCGTAACCACCGTACTCGGAGGGCGGTTCTTTCCAAGGGGATGCCTACGGCATGATCACGAAATACGGACTTGATATTGTGCTCGCGACCGCCCTCACAATGCTTCTTGTCGCAACGTTGTCAGTCGCGTTCCTCCAGAACCAGGCCTTGAAATACGGGACGATCGGACTTTCCGGGTTAGCGTTCTTGTACACCCTCTATTTTTTTCGTGACCCGCACCGGAACCCGCCGCGCGCCGATAACCTCATTCTGTCTCCGGCGGACGGCAAGATCATACAGATCAAAGATGTCTTCGAACCTGAGTTCTTGAACTCCGACGGAATCCAGGTGAGTATCTTCATGTCCCCCCTCAACGTCCACGTGAATCGAGTTCCGATCTCGGGCCGCGTTGCCTACTACCGCTACATCGAAGGGGACTATTTCGTTGCCTATGAGGACAAAGCGTCCGAACGAAATGAGCGGACCCACATCGGAATCGAAAACGGGCGTTTCCGGGTGTTCTTCCGTCAGATTGCAGGATTCATCGCACGTCGGATTGTCTGTACGCTGCGGGAAGGGGACAGCGTGGCGTGCGGAGACCGATTCGGCATGATCAAGTTCGGTTCGAGAGTGGAGGTGGTTGTTCCCCGAGAGGCGGATCTGAAAGTGGCGCTCCATGAGACTCTCGTGGGAGGAGAAACGATTCTCGCCGTCATGCCGTAACTATATTCGAAGAGGAGTCTGGAGTGAAAATAACTCGAGCTGTGGTGCCGAGTCTGTTTACCGTCCTTAATATGTTCTGCGGTCTCATGTCGATTATCCACGCGAGTCGAGGTGAGTACGACACCGCGGCATGGCTGATCATCCTGGCTGCGCTCTTTGATTCGCTCGACGGTATCATGGCTCGCATCACGAAGTCTTCAAGCTGGTTCGGAGTGCAGTTTGATTCCCTGTCGGACGTTGTCTCTTTTGGTGCGGCGCCGGCGTTCTTGGTCTACCAGGTTCATCTGCACACCTTCGGTGGTCTTGGCATCATCCTGAGTTCGATGCTGATGATCTTTGGAGCACTTCGGCTCGCGCGTTTCAACGTACAGCTGGTGGGCCACAACAAGGAGTTTTTTAAAGGATTGCCGATCCCACCGCAAGGCGTGACGATCGCCGCGTACGTGTTGGCCTACTATCAGGGGACAGCAGGTCTTTCTGGAGCGCCGCGCGACCTCCTGGCACCGTTCGTAATTGTCCTCTCTTTCTTGATGGTAAGTTCTGTCAAGTACGATACCATTCCCAGTCTCAATCGACGGTCGATCCGAAAACATCCGGTACGGTTTGCTCTCTTTGTCGCGGCTGCGACCGCAGTCGTCGTGACCAAGGGAGAGGCGATCTTCCCGGTTATGGTTGTGTTTATCCTCTCGGGATTGATGCGATATACGATTACGACGCTGCGAAAGCTTGTTCATCACGGTGAATCGCCTGAGCAGGAATCGGAAGCGACAAGCTTCGACGCATGATTGCGTTGGCTTCGAAGTGACTTGTGTATCTTGCTAAAATTCGCGTGACGCTCCGTCAGTCCATTTTTGACCCTCAGGGGAAAGCGGTCGGGCAGGGCATCGACGCGCTCGGATTCGCTAAAGTGAAGAGTGTGCGCAGTTTCGCACCCGGTTTACCTCCCGCTGCTCACTGGGGGAAATCCTGGAAATCCCTGTGGCGCATGGGGAGGGCAACTTTTTCGCCAACCCGGAGACATTGAAGAGGATCCAGGACAATAACCAGATTGTCTTTCGATACTGCAACTGAACCGGTGCGGTGACGGAGGAAGCAAACCCTAACGGATCCCTCGAGAATATCGCGGGGATAATCAATCAGGAGGGGAACGTGTTGGGCCTGATGCCCCACCCCGAGCGCTGTTCGGATGAGGTCCTCGGCCATACTGATGGGAAGAAGATTTTTCAGTCATTGATCGAGAGCTTTCTGAACGATTGACAACGATGGAATCTGGGTGGTAAACACACGAATAATGGAGGGGAATGATCATGCCAAATCTCGGAGTGTCGGAAATCGTTTTGATCCTTCTGGTCGTCCTTATATTCTTTGGCGCGAAGAAGATTCCAGAGCTCGCTCAAGGACTCGGGAAAGGCTTGCGTGAATTCCGAAAAGCTACACGTGAAGTCCAGGAAGACATCGAGAGCGAGGCGAGAAAACTGGAGGACGATCCCGCAAAGCGGGACTCCTCGCCGAAGCCAAAATCGTAGACAGACAGGAGAAGGTGTTGAGGCAGTACAAGTCGTTCGACGTCCTCCGACAGGAGATCGCATCGGGAGCGGCCACCTGCGAGAAGATCACCGAATACTATTTGCGAAGAATTCAGAAAGGAAAGCAGCTGAACGCTTTCCTTTCTGTTTATACGGAGAAAGCGTTGAAGCAGGCTCGCCGCGTGGACAAGAACCTCCAAGAGGGCCGGGCCGGACAGCTGGCAGGGATGGTCGTTGCAATCAAAGATCAAATCTGCATCAAAGAGGAGACGGTTACCTGTTCTTCGAAGATACTCGGGAATTTCGTCTCGATCTACGATGCGACAGTGATCGAACGATTACAGTTGGCCGATGCGATTGTCATTGGAAAAACAAACATGGACGAGTTCGGGATGGGCTCGTCGACGGAAAACTCCGCGTTCCTTGTGACCAAGAATCCCATCGATCAATCTCGGGTTCCAGGTGGTTCAAGTGGGGGATCGGCTGTTGCAGTTGCGGCTGATATGTGCACGGCAGCGCTCGGCGAGGACACCGGCGGTTCGATTCGGCAGCCAGCCGCCCTCTGTGGCATTGTGGGTTTGAAGCCGACCTACGGTCGTGTCTCCCGCTACGGACTCGTTGCCTACGCCTCGTCCTTCGACACAATCGGCCCATTTGCCCACTCCGTACGCGACTGCGCACGGGTGCTGCGGGTGATCAGCGGACACGACGAACGAGATTCAACCTCGGTGGACGTTCCGGTACTGGATTACGTCACTGCCCTGACGAAGGATGTTCGTGGAATGAAAGTCGGAGTCCCTTCCGAATTCTTCGGAGAGGGACTGGACGACGAGGTTCGGGTTGCGGTCGAACGGAAAATCGATGTTCTGAAACAGAATGGGGTGATCGTTGAGGCCATTTCTCTTCCCCATACGCCATACCACATCGCGACATACTACATCCTGACAACCGCCGAGGCATCTTCCAACTTGGCGCGGTACGACGGAGCCCGATATGGATATCGAGCGAAAGGGGCAAACGACCTGTTTGAAACCTACGTCCGTTCTCGTAGCGAGGGTTTCGGTCCAGAAGTGAAGAGGCGAATTATGCTGGGCACGTATGTCCTCTCTGCGGGATACTATGAAGCATACTATCGAAAAGCCCAGAAGGTTCGACGCTTGATCAAAGAGGACTTCCAGGCGGCGTTCAAAAGCGTTGATTGTGTCATCACTCCAACGACGCCGACGACTGCCTTTCGGATTGGCGAAAAAGTCGACGACCCTCTCCAGATGTACCTCTCGGACATCTTTGTCACGTGTGCAAACCTCGTGGGCATCCCTGGGATCAGCATCTCGTGCGGTAACGACTCTCATGGGTTGCCGATCGGCTTTCAGATCTTGGGCAAGGAGTTTGACGAGGCGACGATTTTGAAACTTGCGGACTTTCTCGAATCCACCAACTAAGCTCGAAATGAAGCGAACCCTCGCAGTGTAGGGCAGGTATCCGCTGGCATGAGCATACTGGTCGATAGAAACACCCGACTGATTGTTCAGGGCATCACCGGAGGGGAAGGCAGCTTTCACACCCGGCAGATGATCGAATACGGTACGAACGTCGTTGGAGGGGTGACTCCGGGGAAGGGAGGGACACTGCACGAAGGCATTCCCGTTTTCAACTCAGTCGAAGATGCCCTCGGGGAAACTGGGGCGAACGCCTCCTGCATATTTGTGCCGGCAGCATTTGCGCTGGATGCGATCATTGAAGCCGTCAATGCCGGAATCAAGCTCATTGTCTGCATCACGGAGGGCATTCCGGCCCAGGATATGGTCACTGTGCGTGAATTCCTGACCCACAGGCAATCGCGCCTCATCGGTCCTAACTGTCCGGGCGTTATCTCACCCGGTAAAGCGAAAATCGGGATCATGCCGGGGTTCATACACAAGTCGGGAAGGGTTGGCGTCATTTCCCGAAGCGGAACGCTCACCTACGAAGCTGTATGGCAGTTAACGGAGCGAGATATCGGACAATCCACCTGCATCGGTATCGGCGGCGACCCCATCGTCGGAACGACCTTCGTCGATGCTCTCAGCATCTTCAAAGACGACGACGATACGGACGCCGTCGTCATCATCGGTGAGATTGGTGGTACCGCAGAGGAAGAGGCGGCAGCGTACGTGAAGAAATGGTTCCTGAAGCCTGTCGTCGGGTTTATTGCTGGAAGCACAGCCCCGCCGGGTCGACGTATGGGACACGCGGGCGCGATCATCTCCGGTGGAAAAGGGACAGCGCAGGAGAAAATGGGTGCTTTGCGCGATGCGGGAATCTACGTTGTCGAAAATCCTGCACTCATCGGCGAGACAGTCCACTTCGTGATAGGAGACTCTGAGAGGGAAAAAATTTGGAGCCAAGTGCCCGCAATTCCGAACACTGCAAAGCCGAAGAGACCTGTGAAGAAGACGGTTGTCTCCAGACCGATGAATCGCCGTAAACGAACCTCTGGAAAAAAGTCTCGGTCGAAGGAAAAGGGTAGGACAGACAGGAGAAGATCTTGATGGATCACCATGGCGCGTGTCTGCAAGTTGCACTCAGGGCGAAGCCCGACCGTCCCGCCCAAAGTGCGGAACGAGGCCTGACCGTCGCCTTCAGCGAGGGTCGAGATCTTGTCGCGATGGAATCGGGACGGACATGGCGGGATCGGGCGATCGGCGCAATGATGGGTTGAAGATGGTGCCACGAATTGTACACGGAGGAACATTTGCTAGAACAAACACTGGCCATTCTGAAACCTGATTGTCTACGGAAGAACCTCACCGGTGAGGTCATGGGAAGAATAGAAAAGGCTGGCTTCAAAATTGTTGCGATGGAAATCGTGAAGTTAACGCCTCAGGCAGCCCGCGAATTCTATGCTGTGCACAAGGCTCGCTCGTTCTATGAGGATTTGGTGCGGTTCATGAGCTCGGGAAGATGCATGCCGATCGCACTCGAAAAAGAAAACGCAGTTGAAGACTTCCGCGCATTCATGGGTACGACCAATCCGAAAGAGGCTAAGGAAGGAACCATTCGAAAGCTCTTTGCTGATAGTATAAAGGAAAACATTGTCCACGGCTCAGATTCTCTCGAGGTGGCACGTTCAGAAATAGCGTTTTTTTTCTCGGGGAAGGAACTTCTTGAGTCGGACTAACAATGCCAGGCGAACCCTGCCAAAAACGGGGCAAGAGCAGCCCCGATCCCGAGGGATCGGGGTTGGAATTACCCTTTGTTTTTTTCTGCCTTTGATCCACGGGCATCTCCTTTCGCACCCGAAAGTGACGGTCGGCGCAGACATTCTTGTGGAGAAGCATCTCGCGCTGCTGACGGGCAAAAGAGTCGGCGTCATAACGAATCAGACTGGAATCCTCTCAAACGGCCAACACCTCGTTGACGCGTTGCTCGAACATCGGGTAAGCGTCGTTGCTCTCTTTGGTCCGGAGCACGGAATTCGGGGGGATGTGCCAGACGGCGTTTCCGTTCGTGACGGGAAGGATGCGCGAACGGGGATTCCCGTCTATTCCCTGTACGGTGAAGTTCGCAAGCCGACTGCTGAAATGCTTCTGGGCGTCGATGCGCTGGTCTTTGATATCCAGACTGTTGATGCACGATTCTATACGTTCATCAGCACGATGATGCTCGCGTTGGAAGCGGCTGCGGAACGTGGGATTGATTTCATCGTCCTGGACCGACCAAACCCAACGCGCGGCCTCGTTGCAGATGGTCCTATGCGGGAAGATTCGTTGCAATCTTTTATCTCACACCTACCGATTCCAATCACGAGCGGAATGACGATTGGAGAGCTCGCCAAAATGATCAATGAAGAGGGTTGGCTCAACGGTGGAAAGAGAGCAAGCCTGACGGTCATACCGATGGAGGGCTGGAAACGCTCAATGTGGTATGACGAGACGGAACTGAAGTGGGTCCGACCTTCCCCAAACATGAAATCGCTCCGGACGGCAATTGTGTATGCTGGCTCTGCTCTGATCGAAGGTATCGCCAACGTGTCGGAAGGAAGAGGCACCGACAGACCGTTTGAGTACATTGGCTCTCCGTGGATCGATGGGCGCAAGCTAGCAGATGAATTGAACTCGCGCTCTCTTCCTGGCGTAACTTTTGAACCAATCGAGTTCACACCCGAGGGCGTAGAAGGTCGTACTCCACCGGTGAAATACGGAGGGAAACGCTGTCATGGTGTGTACATCCAAGTGAACGACCGAAATTCCTTCTATCCTGTTACCATGGGTATCAACCTCTTGAATGTGCTGAAGACGCAGTATGGAAACCGGATCCAATGGCGTACGTCGTATCTGGACCGACTTGTGGGCTCGTCCAAAGTCCGTGAGGGGTTGGATGGAGGCGCGTCGGCGAAGGATATAATGTCGATTTGGGAAGAGGAAATTGAGGGATTTATAGGGATTCGGTCGAAGTACTTGGTTTATGAATAGGGGCGGGTGTGGGGAAGGTTGGGGTTATGCGCAGTAGTTGTTGACTTTTGGGAGGTTAGTGGGTATATTTAAAGTTTAGATTTATCGACCATCAACACACACCTCCGATGCGCGATGCTGCCGTCACAAAGACTCTGCTTCGATATTTGTCCTATGTTGATGGCCTGATGGTGGTAGTGGGTGTCTCCGTTCTCGTTACAGGCATTCTGGTAGACGCTGTTGTGGCAAGGATGCTGAGTGGAGTCATCGTTGTAGCAGCAGCAGTTTACGTTACGTTATCCATTCGAGCGAAGCTCACGCGACGAGAGGCTCGAGAGGTGAAGCACACAGTGGATCTTCCTTCCAACTCCCCGAAGAAGAAAAGGTTGTTCTTCGACGATTTTCAGCCTGAGTCGAGCTCGAAGCTCGTTATGTCTGAAGAATCTGAAGAAGGAACAGAGGACCGCGAACCCGTAGCTCCGTCCGCTCCTCTCGGCATGGGGTTACATCCTCGCGCACATCGTGTCGGGTCTCCAGTGGCGACCGCGACAACTACTGGCGCGCGTGAATTCGAGTTTGCTGATTTCTTTGACGTCAATTCGGAGCTGTTCAAAGGGGAGACCGAGCCGAGAACGGAATTTGATTTTCTCTTGAGCAAAGTACTGTTTGTGGTGAAGGAGGTTCTGTTCGCTCATACGGTAGCGTTCTTCTGGGCAAACCATGAGAAACACAAAATGGTGCTCGAAGCGAAGGTCACTGACAGCCAGCTGTTCATGGCGGGCCGACGCTACGACATGGGTAGAGACGTCGTGAGTCAGGTTGCGAAGACCGGAAAACCAGAAGTCATCAGTCGAATAAACCCGTTGTCCGAGAAAGACATGGTTGCGTACTATTCGAACGTCGCCTTCGTTCGATCGTTTGTCGGCGTCCCCGTGTTTTTCCTCGATACGACCGGCGGCAGAGTTCCTGTAGCGGTTCTCGCCGTCGACAGCAAGGCTGAGGATGCATTTGGGCAGGAGACGGTTGCCCTTCTGGCGAATTTCACGAAGTTAATTTCTGCGCTTATTAAGAGCTACACCGACAAGTATGACCTGCTGTTGGATTCGGAAGTGCTAAACGCGGTCAGACGAATGCAGCAGAAATTCGTGACCGATCGTTCACCTGGATCGATCCTCAACGCTCTCATAGAGGAAACGTCTCGCTTGATAAGCGGCAACATACTGAGTATCGTCCAGTACGACGATGAAAAACAGAGATGGATCGTCGCGAAGATTTTGAACCGGGATCGGGAGAGCTTCATCGCCGAAGGGGAGTCCGTAGATCTCCAGGGGAGTCTGGTCGGATCAGTGATCCGATCGAACAGTTATGAACTCGTGGACGACCTTGAATCGCGTGCTACAACTCTCTTCCATCCGGAAGAGAAGCGAGGGACCAGTGGCTCCGTTGTTGCTCTCCCCATCAGTTCTCTGAACAAGTGTTACGGGGCATTGTGTGTGCTGAGCAGAGATCAGCACAATTATACACATCGTGAAGTCCGACTGCTCTACCGTCTGGTTGACCCGGCGGCGGCTGCGTTGGAGATCTTTTCGCTGGGCGAGATGATCAAGGAGCACATGGTGATCGACGAGCGCACGGGGTTGTTGAATCGTAAACATTTTCTCGAAGAAGTGACAAAAGAACTTCAACGATCGGACGATTTTGGGATAGACTGCTCCTTCGTCGACGTCGGTCTGGATGATCACGGAGAGTTAATCAAGAGGTACGGCAAAGACGGGTTTGAATCTATCGTCTACGCCATCGCTCACCTTATCCGAAGCGGTGTTCGTCCGTACGATGTGGTCGGCTTGCTCGATCGGCATCACGTCGGAGTGGTACTCGTCAACACAACCGCCAACGATGCCTACATCTGGGCCGAGAAGATTCGAGAGTTGATCGCCAGCCAGATTCTCACTGTGGGAGATCGGACGTTTTCCGTTACCATCAGCGTCGGCATTTGTGGTGCCACGGAAGGGATGACGGTCGAAGAATTTGTTGTCAACGCGACACAGGTGTTAAGAACCGTCACCGATAAAGGGGGAAACCTGGTCCGCGTGTATTAGAATCGTAGTACCGTCTCGGAGATCAGAGGAATTTATGGCGAAGACTTCTACCTTTGCAGAAAAAGCGGCAAAAGCAGCCGCAGAAAAAGGCATTAAGTGTCCGAAGTGCCGCACGACATTGACGCCGATGCTGCTGGTCACTTCTGAGCGATCCCGGACGCAAGGAACTTGGAAGTTTAGTGAGCGGCGGGTCCAGGTTTGCAAGTGTAACGAAAAGGCAATCTACGGATAAAGCCATCCCGACCCTGTTGGGAGCAAAACCCCTGCGAAGGGTATGCCGCCTGTACTGAGTGCATCCTCTGTTGGGCATTGTCCTGCGCGGCGGGACTCCAGCGACGCAACGGATCTTGAAACGAAGGAGTAACCATTGTTTCTCGGTAAGGTCGTAGGCACGGTCTGGGCAACACGGAAGGATGAGAATCTCGTCGGGATGAAGTTCCAGATCATAAAGCATGTGGGTTTGGATTACCGGGTGAAGGACACATTCGTCGTAGCAGTGGATACAGTGCAGGCGGGCGTCGGCGACATTGTTCTCGTTGTTTCCGGAAGCTCGGCTCGACTGACCGAGTTGACGAAGAACAAACCCGTAGATGCTGTGATCATGGCTGTGGTGGACAAGCTTGATGTACCGGACTAGCGCGGTCTGGCGGCATAGTACTCGGAGTCGCTGTGTACTTTGCAAAGGTTATCGGCACGATCTGGGCAACACGGAAAGATGAGAATCTGAAGGCCTTCAAGCTTCAATTTCTTCAGCCGCTGAATGCGATGCGGGAGAGCGTGGGCGACCCTGTCGTCGCCGTCGATACGGTGGGGGCGGGGCCTGGGGAGACGGTGTTTTACATTACTGCCCGGGAAGCCGTCATCCCGCTGCCGGTGCCGATGGCTCCGGTCGATGCATCGATCGTTGGGATCGTGGACAGAATTGATGTAGAGGGAGACAAGAGTCGTGCAGGAATATGAGAGTCTGGAGGAACGAAGAATGACGAGACAGAAGAGGAAGAATGACCGGGATCAAAGAATTTCTCCTGAAAGGGCGAACTTAGTGCGGCCCACATCCGTATAAGATTATGGTGAAACCGTGTCTTTCCGAAGTCCGGAAGGGATGCCTTTCCCGCCACGAAGTGACCCCTTCGGGGAAGGGACGGACGAAGCCCCCACGAAGTGGCCCTCGGCCTTCGGGGCTTCGCCGCGGCAGAATCCTTCGGATCGGCACAGACAAGACGCTGCGAGAGCCTGGCCGGTTATCGCAGCAGGATGGGCGCGCTCTTTGGTCGTAGTAGTAAGTCTTTGTTGTCTCGACAACAAATGACGAGGTAGCAACTATGCTGAAGATCAGCAAGCAATACACGAATCGGGAGAGTCAGTCGCTCGATAAATACCTTCAGGAAATCGGGAAGGTCGACCTCTTAACCTCCGAGGAGGAAGTTGAGCTTGCTCGGAGGATCAAGAAAGGCGATCAGTTGTCCCTGGAAAAGCTGACGAAAGCCAACCTGAGGTTTGTGGTCAGCGTTGCCAAGCAATATCAGAATCAAGGACTTTCATTAGGTGATCTCATCAACGAGGGAAACCTTGGCTTGATCAAAGCCGCGAAGCGATTTGACGAGACGCGCGGATTCAAGTTCATCTCGTACGCTGTGTGGTGGATTCGGCAGTCGATCTTGCAAGCGCTGGCCGAGCAGTCCCGCATCGTGCGGCTCCCGCTGAACCGCGTCGGTGCCCTCAACAAGATTGGTAAGAAGTTCAGCGAGCTGGAGCAAGAGTTTGAGCGCGAGCCCAGTGCAAGCGAACTGGCGGAAGAGCTCGACATGTCGCTCTTCGAGGTTGCCGACACACTGAAGATTTCCGGCCGGCATCTCTCGATGGATGCACCCTTTGCACAGGGAGAGGACAATCGCTTGCTCGACGTAATCCAGGATGAGCGTCAGCCCGCTCCGGACAACGAGCTGATGAAGGAATCTCTCTGCAAAGAGGTAGAACGGGCGCTGGGAACGTTGACGGGTCGGGAGGCGGAAGTGATTCGCCTCTACTTCGGGCTTGGACGCGAACATTCACTCACGCTGGAAGAAATTGGTGAACGATTCAAGTTGACGCGCGAGCGTGTCCGGCAGATCAAGGAGAAGGCAATTCGTCGGCTCCGCCACGCGTCGAGAAGCAAAGCCCTGAGAGCCTATCTTGGCTAAACCTTCTAAGCCCCCCGCCGAAAGGTGGGGGGCTTTGTCATTTTTGGGAGACGTTGGACTGATGGGTACTAGCGAGGTCCCCCGACGGATCCTCGTTTTGGTGCCGCTCGTTGCGACTGTCGTCGGCTGCGCGGGCCCCTCGCCGCGGTTTGCCAGTCCTGAGACGGAACAGGACAAACAGCAGCAATTCGATCGCCCAAGGTTCAGCAGTAAGGAAAGTCAAGAAGAGCAGGCAGAGGACGACATCAAAGTCGATTTGCGTCGAGTCCGCGAGCGATTTGCATCGCCCAGCGTATCTCCGATCGGGAAGGATGTGGCCCGACTTGTCGGGGCCGACCTCGATCGGAACGCAGTGATGGACGAGATTCTCTCTCACATCGGCACGCCGTACGGGTACCTTGGCAGCGAGAGGGGCGGTCTGGATTGCTCCGCATTTACCGCACTCGTGTACAGGAATTCGCTACGCCGAAACCTCCCGCGGACGACGAAGGAACAGTTTAGAGTCGGGAAGAGAGTCTCAGGAACTTCTTTAAAGTTTGGCGACCTCGTGTTTTTCGATACCACTGGTGAGACCCCTTCCCACGTCGGGATCTACATCGGCGACGACCTGTTTGCGCACGCAAGCGTCACGTGGGGCGTCACGATTTCGTCGCTCCAGAGTTCGTACTTCCGGAAGCGATATACCGGCGCGAGAAGGGTGATGTAGAACTTCTTTCTCCCCTCCTTCGATTATTCCGGACTCCAGACTTGGTCCAAGAAGTTGTTTTTTTACCGATGCGAATGTATATTGCGTGCTCGATGATTCGAGATGGTTCATCTATTCAGGGACGCTGCGAAATCTGAAGCGAGAGACTCCGCTCGGAGCGAAAAAAAGCACTTGCCCATACAGCCGATTTATACATACGGAGCAGACGTGCTTCGAAAAAAAGCGAAGCCGGTCAATGAGGTTTCAGATGAGATCATCAAGCTCATCTATGACATGATGGAGACGATGCGGAACGCTGGTGGACTTGGTTTTGCAGCGAACCAGGTCGGCATACTGGAGCGCGTGATTGTGGTCGATATCTCCGGAGTGCAGGAAGACGAGGGAGAAAACCTGCGACTGGTGAGAAACGAACCGAAGAAGCTGGTCCTCATCAACCCTGAGGTCCTTCATGCCGATGGAAATTGGACGATGGAAGAGGGCTGCCTCAGCATTCCGGATGTCCGGGACGAGGTGGCGCGGCCGGAGAGGATTCGCCTGCGTTACAAGGATGCGAATTTTCAGAATGCAGAGTTGGAGTGCAGTGGCCTGCTCGGGCGTGTCGTTCTTCACGAGATAGACCATATCGACGGTATTCTCTTTCTCGATCATCTCAGCAAGTCCGAATTGATAAAGCACAAAGAGCAGCTCGATCGAATTCGGAGAGGGGAGATCGAAG
This sequence comes from Bacteroidota bacterium, assembly GCA_036477295.1. GTDB lineage: Bacteria > Bacteroidota > Ignavibacteria > UBA10030 > JAZGDE01 > JAZGDE01. Next base: position 17,412 of record JAZGDE010000045.1, read on the forward strand.
TCGCCTATCCTATTGCGACAGCGGAGGCTGTCGACGGATGACTGGGCGGCAAGCCCCATATTCTGAACAGGAGCATCGACGTTCCGAATGAACATCCTCTTCATGGGTACCCCCGAGTTCGCGCTTTCGAGTCTCAAGATTCTCCTGGAATACCAGTACAAAGTGGTCGGGGTTGTGACGGCGGCGGATAAGCCGCGTGGACGCGGGCAGGAGGTCACGCCCACGCCGGTGAAAGCGTTTGCCCTGAGACGAAACTTGAACGTACTCCAACCGGAATCATTGAAAGATCCAGCGTTCATCGAGAGTCTCCGCCGGCTTCGAGCAGACCTTGTGGTTGTTGTTGCGTTTCGAATCCTTCCCAGGGAAGTGTTCACCCTACCGACCCATGGTTCAATCAATCTCCATGCCTCACTGCTTCCGCGGTATCGTGGCGCCGCACCGATTCAATGGGCGATCATGAACGGTGAAAAGGAAACAGGGGTCACCACTTTTTTTCTCCAGGAGAAGGTCGACACGGGGAACATCATTCTGCAGGCTCGGACCCCGATCGGGGAAGATGAGACCGCCGGGGAAGTCCACGACCGACTTTCTGACATCGGCGCGGAAATTGTCCTCCACACGGTCAAGTTAATTGAACAGGGGAAGGCGAAACCGAAGTCTCAGGATGAGTCGCTTGCGAGCCCGGCGCCAAAGATTCTCAAGGAAGATTGCAGAATCGTCTGGTCAAAGACTTCCCGAGAAGTACACAACTTCGTTCGTGGACTATCGCCGACACCGGGCGCCTACACGTCTCACGGCGGTAGGTTGATCAAGATGTCTAGAACCAAAGTGATCGAAGAGGAGAGAGGAGGCCAGGCGGGAACGATTGTGAAGCTCGATGGAGAGTTGTGGGTTGCAACAAAACAGGGAATTGTGTCCATCCTCGAGCTTCAGCAAGAGGGACGAAAGCGATTGGGACTCGCCGAATTTCTTCGGGGCTATCATCTCAGCGAGGGGGACCGTTTTGAATAGGACAAAAATGTTTCAAAGACAATATGAACTGAGAGATGGTAAGGGTGCTCTTTCTCTGTACCGCAAATTCGGCGCGCAGTCAGATGGCCGAGGGAATACTCCGCCATCTTGCGGGCGATCGATTCGAAATATTCAGTGCTGGTACCCATCCCTCGAAAGTTAATCCTCTCGCCATCAAAGCACTGGAGGAGCTGCACATCGACATCTCGGACCATACGTCGAAGTCTCTCGACCAGTTCCTCGGCCAGCCGTTCGATTACGTCATTACCGTCTGTGACAATGCGAAGGAGGAATGCCCGGTCTTCCACGGCGCGCTCCAGCAGCTACACTGGAGCATCGATGACCCCGCTGAGGCGCAGGGCTCGGAGGAGCAACCACTCCAGGCGTTCCAACGAGCACGCGACGAAATTTACTCGCGAATCAAGTCCTTCCTCCTTGGTCGATGACATCTGCATCCCTCAGTCTATTAGCGCACAGTTGACTACGTATCAATCCAACGTTCTCTCACTAAAGTAGGAGTAATGCGCATGAGAATTGCCATCCTTGTTCTTGTGCTCGTGTGCCTTCTTTGCTTGGGTGTTGGAATGCTTAAGGCCCAAGGGACTACCAGTGGGCTAGTGTACGTTGATTACTATTACAACATCAACGGCGGCGTCTCAAACTACCCCGGGACGAGCAATCAGGGTTTTCAGATACGTAGAGGATACTTCACTTATAACCACCGGATTTCTAAGAAGTTCTCAAGTCGTTTCCGGCTGGAGTACGATGAGTCCGCTACGACCATCGATAACAAGATTGGGGTGTTTGTCAAAGATGCTTACCTGCGGTGGAAGGAGATTTTCCCCGGCCAGGAACTGTATGTTGGTATCCATCGTCCTCCCTCTTTTGTAGTCTCACAGGATATCTGGGGCTATCGCTCGCTGGAGAAGACCCTCATGGATTTCCGCGGCATCGCAACCTCTCGAGATCTCGGTGTATCGTTGAAGGGCAAGCTGGACGAAGGCGGAGTGTTCAACTACTGGGTGATGGTGGCGAACAACTCCGGAAATCGCAGCAACATTTTCTCTTTCGGCGGCTCCGCAGTGAACGTCGATGATCAGAAGAAACACCGGTACTACGGTCATCTTCACTTCAAGCCGAAGGGCCTTTTCCAGCCGAACGACATTCTCCATGTGACCATTTATGGGGATTTCGCCCCGCGGACGTTCGAACGCGACAATTTCACGTTCGCAGGTTTTGTTGGGTACGATTGTCCGGGCATATTTAGCTTTGGAGTCGAGGGGTTCCGCCAAACTCGCCGGAAGCAGGGACTGAGAGGCGCAGATCAGGCTCGCTATGGAATTTCGGGGTTCGGATGGATTGCAGTGGGGCAGCAGGTCAATCTGATCGGGCGAGTCGATTTCTGGGATCCGGACACGAAAGTACGCGACGACGAGAATCTATTACTTATCGGAGGCATCGACTGGAGCGTTGAAGAAGATGTCCATATCATCCCGAACGTCGAACTTCAGACATACACGGCCCCCGGGGTCAATGCCGATGTTGTTGCACGCATCACGTTCTTTTACATCCTCCGATGAACAGCGGGAGAAGTGCTGAATAGCTCCCGAAAAGCCATCAACATCGTTTCAAGTCAATACTGGTTATTTAGCTTGCATATCGTCCGCTTTACTTAACGCCCAGAGAGCTATAATTGATTGTCTTGCTTCGAATTCCGTTGCTTTCCTTCACGGAAAGAATTATATTTGTTCCACGCGTTTCACGGACCACAAACCCGATTCCCTCAGACGGAGTTGCAGCATGCTCGAAGTTATCCACTGCGGACACGTAGCTTCCCCTGCTTTCGACGCAAAAAACCACCTCGATTATCAACCCCTTGTACCATTCCAGCTAGTCTTAGTCCCGGTCATTCGAGCGGTATTGAAATGGGCATCCCGCGACAAAACAACGTGGCAGCATCAGTCCGCTGGGGGAGGAATAGTCGGAGGCGTCCAAGTCTTAAATCTGAGCCCGCGATGGTTCGATGAAGCCGCGAAGTTCAAGAAATGCGTGAACCGATGGCAAGGCCCCGAAGGCCGAGGGCCACTTCGTGGGGACTTCGTCCTTCGGCCCTCGGGGCCACTTCCTGCTCTGAATGAGCCACTCCTGCCAAAGGGATCCACGAAGTGGTGGTTTTGCCACACCTCGTGGGTGGACCGCTTCGCTGGTGGGGGGGCTTCGTCCGTTAATTCGTGAGGAGCCTTGCAAAACTAATGGATTTTGTTCTCTGGGCATGTCGAAGCTTGCACATCTTCTCGACAGTAGTTTGGTTGGGCGGATTGTTTTTCCAGGGAGTGGTCAGTGCGCCGGTGATCCTCGCGGAGGGTATAGAATTCAAAGATCTCGACCGAAAAATGCACAACCGGTTCATGCCCTTCATCTGGACGAGCGTCTGGACTATCTTCGTTACCGGCTTCGTCATGATGCTCCTGAGTCCACGATTTGTCTGGTTCGAATACGAAAGCGCGTGGTCGAGATTCTTGCTCGGCAAGCAGCTGTGCTACGCCGTGATGATTGGTCTGACAGTGTCATCGGACAGAGCATGGAGAAGGATCAAAGCATTGAGTCAAGCAGAGCATGGCGGAGACTCTTCTCCGCAGATTGACCAAGCGAGAAGACGGTTCGTGCGATCAAGTCGCAGGAACATTGCGTTCGCCATCCTTGCGCTGCTCTTCACGGCGGGGCTCGACGTGTACTGATCGGGAGGAGAGACGTTTGGGTAAGATCATCACCATCGCAAACCAGAAAGGCGGAGTCGGAAAAACGACGACTGCTGTCAACCTGGCGGCGTGTCTTGCCGTTGCGGAACGACCGACGTTGCTCGTTGATACTGACCCACAGGCGAACGCCACGAGTGGACTCGGAATCAATCCTGATCGAGGAAAGACAACATACGAAGTTCTTCTCAATGGTCTCAACATCAGTGAGGCGATCGTGCCCACTCAGGTGCCGTATCTTTTCGCCGTTCCCTCCCACATCGACCTCGTTGGTGCAGAAATCGAAATGGTCGAGACGGAGGGTCGCGAGCGGGCGATGAGGAAGGCGCTCGCGCCGCTCCCGGAACAGTACGAGTACATTCTCATCGACTGTCCGCCCTCCCTTGGACTTCTGACCGTCAACGCGCTCACAGCGGCCCATTCGGTTCTCATCCCCGTCCAGTGTGAGTATTACGCCCTTGAGGGACTCGGTCAGTTGCTTAACACCATCACGATTATCAAGAAAAATCTCAATCCAGAGCTGGAGATTGAGGGTGTTCTTCTCACGATGTATGATAATCGTCTTCGGCTCTCGAATCAGATAGTCGAGGAGGTGAAACGTTATTTCGGTTCCAAAGTCTTTACCACCATCGTCTCGCGCAATGTTCGGCTGACGGAGGCTCCGAGTTTCGGAAAACCGATCATCCTGTATGATGCCCTATCGACTGGTACGAAGAACTACATGGCGCTCGCCCAGGAAGTCTTGAAACGGAATAATCACAACGAATGAAGGGATGTCTCGTATGGCAAAACCTAGAACGGTCTTGGGAAAAGGCCTCGATGCACTGATACCTAAGCCAGAGGCTTATGAGCCTATGGCTCAGAGGACGCCCAGGGGGGATACAGTGGCGCGACCGGGCCTTCGCCATCCGGCGTCCGACTCCGAGGTCATCGCTCACCTTGAGATATCGCAGATCCAGCCCAATCCATACCAGCCGCGCGCCGATTTCGATGAAGTGGCGCTCGATGAACTCAAACGGTCGATACAAGAAAAAGGTGTTATTCAAGCGATCACCGTGCGTCGGACCGACGACGGGTCGTATCAGATGATCTCCGGTGAACGGCGGATCCGTGCGGCAAGAGAAGCTGGGCTTGCCACCATCCCGGCCTACGTGAGGGCAGTGAAGTCTGAGGGGGAGATGTTGGAGCTCGCGCTCATCGAGAACCTCCAGCGTGAGCTTCTCAACCCGATTGAAATCGGCATTTCCTATCAGCGGTTAATCGACGAGTGCGACCTGACTCAAGAGGAGATTGCGCAGAAAATCGTTAAAGACCGTACGACGGTTACGAACTTCATCCGCTTGTTGAGGTTACCCGATCAGATTCAGCAGAGCTTGAGACAGGGCAAACTCACGATGGGCCATGCGCGGGCTCTCGTCAGTATCCCTGACGAGCAGACGCAGCTGCGGCTGTTCGAACGCATCGTGAAGCAAGGTCTTTCCGTTCGAAGTGTGGAGCAACTTGTGCGCGACGTCGGGAAGAAGAGGATAAAGTTCCGACAAGTCGGGGTCACCCGAACCGATCAGTCGCTCGAGCGTATCGAGTCGAAGGTACGGCAGGTCCTCGGCACGAAGGTCACCGTGAGGGCAAACTCCGACGGGCGAGGTCAGATCACGATCGAATACTATTCTGCCGATGATCTCGACCGTCTCCTGGACCTTTTCGCAATCATCGAGAAATATCGCTAGTACCCTTCCAACTAAATCATTATACAATGAAATCGGGCCAGTGCCCGTTCCAACAACTATGTCCCCCCGAGGGGCCCGAAGGGCGGCGAAGCCGCCACTTAGCAATCAGAGGATTCAGGGGTGGTTGAGAAGTGTTAGCTTTTCGAACCCAGTTTTCAGTGAGAGGCAATATAGCATAGGAAAGGCAGGCCGTGTACAAGAAAATAGTTCTGACCAACGACGCCCCGCGACCAATCGGGCCGTACAGTCAAGGAATCGTCGCTGGCCCCAGGTTGTTGTTCACCGCGGGTCAAATTCCGATCGACCCGGCGACGGGGGAACTCGTGCAGGGAGACATTCAAGCTCAAACACGACGGGTCCTCGAGAATCTGAAGTCGGTGTTAGAGGCAGGCGGTGCATCGCTGAGAGCTGTCGTGAAGACGACGGTGTTCTTGCAAGATATGAAGGATTTCGTTCCGATGAACGAGGTCTACAGCGAGTACTTCCGGGATGCACCGCCAGCGCGGACCGCGGTGGAAGTGTCCCGACTTCCACGGGAGGCAAAAGTGGAAATCGAGGCGGTGGCAATTGTGGAGCATCCGTAAGTGTTCAGCCGTGGGAGGAAAATGTGGGTGGGGTTCTTCGTATGTCTGGGGCTCTCGGTATTGTCCACTGAAGCGGGCGTGGTCGCCCAGCATCGGCAGCTGGATCGAGCAGGACTTGCCACGGTCTCTGTACCCGACTCGTTCTCCCACAGGCCTCACAAGCCGAAGTCTCCAGGGCTGGCGCTGGCTTTGTCAGCTGCTCTTCCGGGGCTGGGACAGGTGTATAACGGGTCTTATTGGAAAGTGCCGATCATCGCCGGTTTCGGTGGCTGGTTTGCGTACAATTGGGCCGACAACAAAGACAAGTACAAGAACTTCCGGGACTTGTACCGTGGCTCGATCAGTCCTTCGATGCCCTTGGGTGATCAACAACTCAGGCGACTTCGGGATTTCTATCGTAATCAGCGGGACAAGTTTGCGTGGTATATCGGCATCCTGTATTTCGCCAACGTTCTTGACGCCTATGTCGATGCGAGCCTGCATGACTTCGACGTGAGCGATGACCTGAGTATTCGGTTCGGCCCGACCCCACACGGAGTATCGCTGTCCATTCGGTTTTGATCTCCAGAAGATAGCTTCACAGATACGATGTGGTGTCGAGCATCCTTGGAACGTTCCACGTTCTCTGCTCGGCACATACGCGGTGGACAGTTCGTGGGCGCCTTCGCTGTGCTTCGCGGTGGGACAGGACTGCAAGGAGTGACTTTCTCCTTTGACTTTCGGAACTATAGTGTTCATCGCTCTTTTGGTGTGCATCTTCTATGGATTTGATCATCGGATATATGTGATCCAGAATGTATTGGTTGCCAGTAGGGGCGAGGCATGCTTCGCCCCTGCTGTGTAATAGCGGCACCGTTTTGTTTGTAGGGGTTCAAGATTTTGAACCCCTATGGCAGCGGAACCGATCGCGAGGACTTTCATGCTCAACTACATCTGGCTTGCCCTGATCGTTATCGGAGTGCTTGTTGCCGTCGCCTACGATGTGAACGATTTTTGGGAGGACACGTATCGCAATGGACAGGCGCTCGAGGTCGCACTCGCATTCGACCGACCGTCTGATGAATCGCGGTCAGAGGTTCCATGCTCAGTATACGTGTCCCGGAAGCGCTTCGAAGAATTCTATGGGGTCAGTGCACCGTCGGTCGATAACTCGACTCCTCGAGGGGACACGCTGTCGTTTCAGGGATCGTTCATTTCGGCAGGACATGGTGTTGGTGTTCTGACGATCGCTGTGGGTGGGGAGGCACCGCGGATCTGGAAGGAGATGGCCGAAGCTCAGGGAGGAAATTCAAGCAGTTTGAGGGGTCGGGTAGCGTTTGCGTCCCTTGAGAACGGCCGTGGAGGTATTCTTGCACAGTTTGTCGCCGATCCGATCAAATTTGTCAAGTTGAACAAGGTCACGAACGAAGGTGCGATACGGCACGCGAAGATCGCGGTTGAGATCGCGATCGGTCTCATCGGGATCATGGCGTTGTGGTTGGGGGTGATGAAGATCGCGGAGCACTCAGGGCTTATTGCGAAGATCGCGCGTGGGCTTCGTCCGGTGATGAGGCGTTTATTTCCCGACGTGCCGGCTGAGCATCCGGCGATGGGGGCGATGATCATGAACATTGCGGCGAACATGTTGGGGTTGGCCAACGCAGCGACGCCGCTGGGATTGAAGGCCATGGAGGAGTTGAACAAGTTGAACAGGAGGTTGGGGACGGCTACGGACGCGATGTGCACGTTTCTGGTGATCAACACGAGCAACGTCCAGTTGATTCCTGCTACCGTTATTGCAATTCGGGCCGCCGCTGGATCTGCTAGCCCCCCGGAGATTCTCGGTGCTGTCATGCTCGCGACTTCGATCTCGACGGTCGTCGGGGTCGTGACGGTAAAGCTGCTTGCCAAGCTTCCAGGCTATCGAAAGCAACTGAAGGCAGAATGAATACCTTTATCTTCATCATCGAAATCCTTTCTGTCCTTGCGATTCCGGCGCTGATCCTGGGAATCGTGGTGTACGGTGCCGTCAAGAAGGTCAAGATTTACGAAGCTTTTGTTGAGGGAGCAAAAGAGGGCTTTAACATTGGTGTCAAAATCATTCCCTATCTCGTCGCGATCCTCGTCGCGGTCGGAATCTTTCGCACCAGCGGGGCGATGGCAATCTTGACGGCAGTTTTGAGTCCGATCACAAATCTCATCGGCATGCCAGGGGAAGCTCTGCCGATGGCGCTCATACGGCCTCTCTCCGGAAGCGGTGCGCTTGGGGTAATGGCCGAGATCATCAACGCGCACGGTGCGGACTCGCTGATCGGCCGTATGGTTTCCATTATGATGGGAAGCGGTGAGACCACGTTCTATGTTCTTGCTCTTTATTTTGGATCCGTCAGTGTCATGAAATCTCGTCATGCTGTTCCCGCAGGCATTGTCGCAGACGCTGCCGGAATACTCGCCGCCGTGTGGTTGACAAACCTCGTATTCGGGTAAGAACGAACTCGTACCGTTGCTTTTCTTGGATGAGGTGGGTATATTGGGTGCCGTCACTTGAGGACGGCGGTGCTTCTTCAAGACTCATCGGACTGCTGCGACGCTGCCCTGTCGCGTGTGTAAGCCACTAACGACGGGATGAACCCTCTCAATAAACTGATCGTCTTGACACTTCCGGCCGTTCCAAAGTTGATCGTAGGACATTTTGCAAAGCGTTACATCGCGGGGGATAGCTTTGACGATGCGGCGCGTGCTGTACGCAATCTCAATGCCAGCAGCATGATGGCGACTGTCGACTTGCTCGGTGAAGATGTTACCACGCTGGACGAAGCGATCGCCGCACGCAAAGCCTATGAGAAGATTCTCAGCGCATTTGAAGTTCAGCAGTTAGATTCAAACCTCTCCGTCAAGCTGACTCAGCTTGGACTCAAACTCAACAAGCAATTCTGCACTGACAATCTCGTCGAAATCCTCGAGGTGGCCCGTCAGCAGCGAAATTTCGTCCGCATCGACATGGAGGACTCGAGCTGTACGGACGACACCCTCGAAATCTACCGGTCCGTGAGAAGGTTGTTCGACAACGTGGGCGTTGTGATACAGGCATACTTGCGGAGGAGCGAGGTGGATGTATGCGAATTGATCAAAGAGAAAGTGAACGTCCGATTATGCAAGGGAATCTACGTGGAGCCGGAAGAGATCGCTTTTCAGGGCCAAGAGGAAGTGCGAGAGAATTTCGTGAAGCTTCTCGACCTGCTGTTACGGAACCGATGCTACGTTGGAATTGCTACCCATGATGATACGTTGATCGGTGCAGCATACGGAATGCTCCAATCGATGAAATTCGATCGGCACGAGTATGAATTTCAGATGTTGCTGGGGGTGCGTCACGATCTGCGCTCATCCATTGTCCAGAGCGGTCATCGGATGCGAATCTATATTCCGTTCGGACGGCACTGGTACGCGTACTCGATGCGGCGCTTGAAAGAGAACCCGCAGATCGCGGGCTATATACTGAAATCGATCTTTACTCGGGATCGTGCAGCTTAGAGATCCTTCAGTCCCAAATCCCATCAAAACGAGAAGGAGACGTGTATGGCTGATACGAAATCGGCACCACCAGCGGACACGCGGGACAAGAAGTTTCAGCCGTTTATCTCCGCTGATGCAATCATCCCAGAGTTCAGCGTGAAAGCGATCGCCCTGGGCGCGATCTTCGGCATTATCTTCGGGGCCGCGACGGTCTATCTTGCGTTGAGGGCGGGACTCACGGTATCCGCCTCTATTCCCATCGCGGTGCTGGCAATTGCAGTTTTTAAGAGGTTCGGGAAACCGACGACGATTCTGGAGAACAATATCGTCCAGACTATTGGATCAGCGGGAGAGTCGATCGCCGCCGGCGTTGTGTTCACGATGCCTGCTCTGATCTTTCTTACGGGTGGAGAATCCTTCTTTAACTATTTCAACATCTTAGCCATTGCAGCTGTCGGTGGAATCCTTGGAGTCTTGTTTATGATTCCCCTGAGGCGGTCGTTGATAGTCAAAGAACACGGAGTTCTCCCATATCCCGAGGGAACGGCTTGCGCTGAAGTGCTCGTCGCAGGGGAGAAGCGTGGATCGATGGCGGGGAAGGTGTTTGCAGGTCTCGGATTCGCAGCCCTGTACAAGTCGCTGATGAGCATCTTTGGATTGTGGAAGGACCTGCCGGCGTATGTCACTTCGCGGATCTCCGCATATCCGAACGCTACACTCAACGGGGAAATCACGCCGGAGTACCTTGGTGTTGGTTACATCATTGGGCCTCGCATCGCTGGCATTCTCGTCGCAGGTGGTGTGCTTTCATGGCTTGGTCTGATTCCGCTGATAACCTATTTCGGAGACGGATTGCAGGCCGTGTTGAAGCCCGGGTGGGAAGGAAAACTCATTTCGGAGATGACACCCACTGAAATTTATCGTGGATATGTCCGGTACATCGGTGCCGGCGCTGTCGCCGCAGGCGGGGTGCTGACCCTCATTCGAACGCTGCCTACGATTGTTTCCGCGTTTAGAGAAAGCTTTAAGAGTTTGAAGCTGCGGAGAACGGGTGTTGTAGCCGCACGAACCGAACGAGATATCCCCATTACGTACGTTGTGTTCGGCTCTCTGGCTCTTGTCGTCATCGTTGCCCTTCTTCCCCAGCTGCCAGGGGAATTCCCAGGCACACTCCTGATGGGGTTTCTTGTCGTGATCTTCGGTTTCTTCTTTGTAACGGTGAGCTCCAGAATCGTCGGCATAATCGGTTCTTCCTCGAACCCGATATCTGGGATGACCATTGCAACGTTGATGGCGACGAGCCTCATATTCGTTGGGTTGGGATGGACCGGCGCCATCTATCAGGCACTTGCCCTCTCGGTCGGAGGCATCGTCTGTGTTGCTGCCGCGAACGCCGGCGCGACGAGCCAGGACTTGAAGACAGGATACATCGTCGGGGCAACGCCGATTTACCAGCAGATCGGGCTGATCATTGGTGTTCTGGCTTCCGTTTTCGTAATCGGCTGGACACTCCAGACACTCGACAGCTCAATGCAATACATGGGTGTAGAACATGCCATTGGCACAGAGAGGTATCCGGCGCCACAGGCAACGCTGATGGCAACGATCATCAAAGGACTCCTTGCCCAGGACCTTCCTTGGGGACTGGTCATTGCTGGGATGTTCATGGCGGTCGTTGTTGAGCTGTGCGGCGTACGTTCCCTTCCGTTCGCCGTCGGTCTGTACCTCCCGCTTTCAACGACTGCTCCCATCTTCGTCGGCGGCATGATGAAGTGGCTTGTCGACAAAGTCTCGGGTCGGACGGCGGAAACGGAAGTGAGCTCCGGCATGTTGTTCAGTACCGGTCTGGTCGCAGGCGGCTCGATTACAGGAATTCTCATTGCGCTTCTGGCGGGAATCACACTCATGGAAGATGGGCAAGAGGTTGCTCTCATTGAGATGCTCAATTTCTTTCACGGTTGGGAACAGCTTGGAGCCCTCGCTGATTTCATCGGTCTTGCCCTTTTTGCGGGCATGTGTGTGTATCTGTTCCGCGTCGGTATCAAGAAGCTAGAAGTCTGATTGGCTCGCGGTCGGTCCGGTGCGAGCAATTTTGAAGAGCCGGTCCCGACTAAGTCGGGACCGGCTCTTCTATTTTTCAGTTGTATCTGCCCTGAAGAGCTGTAATATTGAGAAACGATTCCGTTCGCACTGGGAACGTGCATGGACATCAGCATTCACCCGTCTGATAGCTGATGTGCTCGTGGTCTGGTTTTAGTTTGTGAGCATCTATATCGGTCCCGAACAGGAATTCATTCTATGACCGATTTGCAATATCCAACGAACGCAGGCAGCCATCCAAAGCCACCGACCCTATACCGGTGGACGGTCCTCGTCTTCATCAGTCACGCGATGTTCGGAAACTATTATGTCTATGACAGTATCAGTCCGCTTGCGGATGTGTTGAAGCAACAACTGAGGTTCTCCGATGCAAATATCGGTTTGCTAAACGCAATCTACAGCATTCCGAATGTGTTCATGGTGCTCATCGGCGGCTTCATCATTGACAGGATTGGCACGAAGAAATCAACGTTCTTCTTTGCTGTGCTCTGTCTGCTTGGAGCTATCATCACTGCGTGGACGGGGACGCTCGAGGTGATGGCAGCAGGTCGCCTTGTGTTTGGGTTGGGAGCAGAATCACTCATCGTGGCGGTGACGACTGCCATCGCGAAATGGTTTCGTGGAAAAGAGCTGAGTTTTGCCTTTGGCGTGAATCTCACGATCGCTCGTTTCGGTTCGTTTGCGGCACTGAACTCTCCTTCTTGGGCAGCCTCGTATTACGAAAACTGGCAGTTGCCATTGTTGATTTCCGTGGCGTTCGGTGTCGCCTGTATTGTCGGTGCGGTGGTGTACTGGATCCTTGAGGGACGCGCGGAGAGGATGTATCAACTTGGCGAGACGGGAAAAACGGACAAGGTTCTCCTGAGCGACGTTTTCAAATTCAGCAAGTCTTACTGGTTCATCGTTGCCCTTTGCGTCACATTCTATTCCGCCATCTTTCCCTTTCAAACCTTTGCGGTAAAATTCTTCATTGAGGCTCACGGCGCAACGCGGGAGTTGGGGGGATTCCTCTCGAGCATGCTCACCCTTTTTGCGATGATCTTTACCCCACTCTTTGGCTACATGGTCGATCGTGTGGGCAAGCGGTCACTGTTTATGATGTTCGGTTCCTCCCTCCTTGTGCCTGTTTACCTTATGATGGCATACACGGATCTCTCCTTGTACATTCCAATGGCGATGATGGGCATAGCTTTTTCACTCGTTCCGGCAGTGATGTGGCCATCAGTAGCCTACCTTGTGACTCAATCGAAACTTGGCACTGCCTACGGGTTGATGACGATGATTCAGAACATTGGCCTAGCAGGGTTTAACCTGGCTGTTGGGTGGGCAAACGACTTCTCGGGCGCGAGCCCACAACATCCAGAAGGCTACGCGCTCGGTATGTGGATTTTCTCAACTCTCGGTCTTTTTGGCCTCCTATTCGCCTTCCTTCTTCGAAGAAGCGAAACTGGACCAGCGGCTCATGGACTCGAAACGATTACTGCCGGTTCCTGAGCGTCGTGATTGTCCGCTTCGCTGTTGACACCTCGATGCTTTATCTGTTCTCTCGGTGAGACTTGATTCTGATGTGCCTCAGCGGTATGATATATGGAGAGATCGGATATGTATCTCCACAGAAAACATTTTACAGTCGAAGAAGCGCGATCCTTGGTACCGGACGTAGGCCATCTCGTGGCTGAACTCTCGGAACTTAAGCGAACGCTCGATTCAAAAGAATACGACATCCACCGGCACAGGTACTTCGGGGGCATGGGTCCGAACGGCCAAAAGCACTACCCGCCGGAACTCATCCGACTGGTCCAGATCGTTCAAGAACTGGACGAGGGAGGGATTCTGGTCAAGGGTCTGGATGAAGGACTCATCGATTTTCCTTGCATCCGACGGAACGGCGAGGAAGTGTATCTTTGCTGGAAGCTCGGTGAACAGACGATCGACTTCTGGCATCGGATCCCGGATGGGTATCGGGGCCGAAAGCCCATCGACGATCTGTAGTCTCCTCCGCACAGTGGCAACGAGCCGACGGATCGTGAAGTACGACGAAGTCGCTCCTTCGGAGGACAGCGCACATGTCGTTTCGATTAGTTTCGGATTTTAAGCCGACTGGCGACCAACCGGAAGCCATCAAACAGCTCACGGAAGGTCTCTTAAGTGGGAGCTGCTTCCAGATGCTGCTAGGGGTCACGGGCAGCGGCAAGACGTTCACGATCTCCAACGTGATCGCGAACATCAACAAGCCCACCCTTGTGTTTTCGCACAATAAGACGCTCGCCGCACAGCTGTTCGGGGAATTGAAAAGCTTTTTCCCGCACGACCGTATTGAGTTCTTTATTAGCTACTATGATTACTACCAACCCGAGGCGTACGTCCCCACTACCGATACGTACATTGCGAAAGATGCATCCATTAACGACGAGATCGACCGGCTGCGCCTGCGCGCGACCAGCGCTTTGCTGAGCGGCGAACCGAACGTCATCGTGGTTGCGTCCGTCAGCTGCATCTATGGCATCGGGGCTCCTCAAGAATGGGCGGAGCAGATGGTGGTGGTCCGGAAAGGAGACCAGCTCGACCGAAACCTGTTGCTTTCGAGACTCATCGACATTTGCTACACGCGGAATGATTTTGAGTTTACGCGGGGGACGTTCCGAGTTCGAGGAGACGTCGTGGAAATCATCCCGGCGTACGAGAACGAAGAGGCGTTGCGCATCGAGTTCTTCGGGGACGAAATCGAGCGGATCACGACGATCAATCGAGTCGACGGCCGACGACTCACTGAGACAGAATACGAGGTGATCTACCCGGCAAAGCATTTCGTGACCACTCGGCCCACGCTGGAGCGCGCGCTCAAGGAGATCAAGATCGAACTGAATGAACGGCTGGCGCAACTCCGAGAGCAGAGGAAACTGCTCGAGGCGCAGCGTCTCGAGCAGCGGACGCGTTTCGATATGGAGATGATGCGCGAGATCGGCTACTGCGCTGGCATCGAGAACTACTCTCGCCATCTGAGCGGACGCAAGCCCGGTGAGCGGCCGTACTGTCTCCTCGACTATTTCCCCAAAGACTTTTTGATGGTGATCGACGAGTCACACGTTACGGTTCCGCAGATCGGAGGCATGTATGAAGGGGACCATTCACGCAAGCAAACCCTCGTCGATTACGGCTTCCGACTTCCGTCGGCACTCGATAACCGACCCCTGAAGTTCGCGGAGTTCGAATCGATGATCCGTCAGGTCATCTTCGTGAGCGCAACTCCAAGTGAGTATGAACTCAAGAAATGCAATGGCGTGATCGTTGAGCAAATCATCAGGCCGACAGGTCTGGTGGATCCGGAAGTAGAGGTGCGCCCGGTCAAAACACAGGTCGACGACCTGATCGCGGAGATCCGGAAACGCGCGCAGCGTAAAGAGCGTGTGCTCATCACGACGCTGACGAAGAGAATGGCGGAAGACCTCGCGGAATACCTCCAGGGAGTCAACATCGACGTTCGGTACATTCATTCAGATATCGATGCGCTCGAGCGCGTCGAAATCCTGCGCGACTTGCGTCTGGGTAATTTCGATGTCTTGGTCGGCGTAAACTTGCTGCGCGAAGGGCTGGACTTGCCCGAGGTTTCTCTCGTCGCGATTCTCGATGCCGATAAGGAAGGGTTCCTCCGGTCCGATAAATCCCTCATTCAGATTTCCGGCAGGACCGCCCGTAACATCAACGGTAAGGTGATCCTCTATGCGGATAGGGTGACGGGTTCCATGGGACGAATGATCGAGGAAACCAAGCGTCGGCGCGATAAGCAAGTCGAGTACAACAAAGCGCACGGTATTGAGCCGCGAACTATCTATAAGACAGTCGAGGAGATCCTTGCGGCGACTGTCGTAGCCGACGTGCGGTCGGCGCGCGATGAACGTCGTCAGCAAGCGCGGACTCCCATCGCAGCCGACAACATCGTCCGGTATCTCACCAAAGAGCAGCGGCATGATCTCATCGAGGAATTTCGCAAAGAGATGAAGAATGCTGCACGAAACCTCGAATTCGAGCGTGCCGCTGAGCTGCGGGATGAGCTCGAGCGACTCGAGAAGCTGAAAAAGTGAGAACTACTTTGCAAGCGAGGTGCGACGCACCTTCTATCGTTTCAACTGCCATGTCAGACCTCCTCAAGAATCTACTTCTCCCGGTTGTCGACTTCATTTATCCACCGACCTGCATCAGTTGTGAACAGCGACTTTCGGATACACAACGCCACGTTTGTACATCGTGCTGGGATTCGTTGGAGCGGGTAAGTGCGACGGATCACCTGCCCGTTATGCAGCAGGGCCGGTTCGACGAGGAAAAGGCCGTAGCGAGGCTTCTTTCCTGTTTCTACTTTGAGGAGGAGGGTCCGATCCAGCGGATCATTCACGGCCTGAAGTACGGGAACCGACGATCACTTGGAATTGAGTTGGGGAAAATCGTAGGGGAATGTGTGAAGGCAAACCCTGATTTCCGCTCTGCTGCGATGGTGATAGCGGTTCCGCTCCACCGGATAAAATTCCGCGAGCGAGGATACAACCAATGCCACTTCATTTCCAAGGGAGTCGCAGAGGTGACCGGACTGGCCGTTCGAACCGACATACTGGTTCGGACGAAGAATACGGCTTCACAAACCAAACTCTCTCTTGAAGAACGCGAGGCGAACGTAGGAGACGCGTTTGTTGTGACCAGGGGTCGTGAGGACCAAGTTCGAGGAGCGCGCGTCATACTGATCGATGACGTCATTACGACCGGAGCGACGCTCACTGCCTGCGCGAAAGCATTGAGGGACGCTGGCGCCGCAGAGGTTTTAGCTGCATCAGTTGCACTTGCTAAATGAAATGTGATCGTTTTTTACAATGTGTTGAACTTGAAGTGCATGACATGAACTAGATTTTGTAGCTGCAGATCACCTCCTCCTCACTTGTGCAATCATCTCCCGTCATGCTCCAGCGAGACAGCCTGGTGCAAATCCGAGCCGGCGATTAGACTGGTGCACTGCCTGCAGTAAACTTTGCGTATCATCGTGTCTCGATTTCAACGCCGCTCAATCCGTTTGAAGAATTTTGGTTATACACATCCCGGTGCGTATTTCGTAACCATTTGCATACAGAATAGGCATTGCCTCCTTGGGGACGTCGGTAACGGCGGGATGAATGTGAGTAAATACGGAACGTTGCAGCTGAATCATGGCAGTGGTTAGCGAGCCGATTTACCTACATCGAATTGGACGATTGGGTGGTGATACCCGACCATCTACATGGTATTGTCATAATTCATGATGATTACGTCAGTAGGGGCGATTCGCGAATCGCCCCTACGAAAAGAAAATCCTTGGGCCGTTTGATTGGTGCGTTTAAAACTGTTTCCACCAAACGCGTCAACGAAATGCGTAACACCCACGGTGGCGCTCTTTGGCAAAGAAACTATTATCATCACATCGTAGGTGGTCTATAGATCATTAAACCGAATTCGTGAATACACTTTCACCAATCCCCATCGTTAGGAATTCGACAAGGAGAACCCTGAATCACACACCGAACCTCAATTCCACGTGTGGCTGCGATCGTTCAACAAAACTGTGCGAAGAACATGACCTTCAAAAGGCAGATTCACCTTGCTTCTGTCGCGTTGTGTTCGCGCGAACTTTTTTGGAACAGACCTCCACGTTACTCCTGTTGGTGATAACCGTGACAGCGAAGCGACTGTTGACTTCAAGCTATGAACGGAACATGGAATTCCATACCTTGACATTGAGTCCATTTCTCCGTAAGTTCCAGTCGATTTTCTGAAAGGTTGTTGATTCTTGCGTTGAAAAACGGAGACGATTATGCCACTCAAAGTTGCGATCAACGGATTCGGGCGAATCGGTCGCAATGTCTTTCGAGCCGGGGTCGATGATCCGGAGATCACGTTTGTCGCTGTCAACGACATCACCGATTCGAAGACGCTTGCACACCTCTTGAAGTACGACTCGGTGATCGGCAATTTTCCTGGCAGCGTCGAAGCAAAGGACAATGCGATCGTCGTGAACGGAAAACCGCTGCGTGTCCTCTCCGAGATGGACCATACGAAACTTCCCTGGAAAGACCTCGGAGTCGATGTGGTGATCGAATCGACGGGTCTGAAGCATTTTACCGATGGTGAAGAGGCGAAGCGGCACCTCGAGAACGGCGCAAGAAAAGTCATCATCAGCGCGCCTGCGAAAAAACCGGATGTCACGATTGCTCCTGGCGTGAACGATGAGATGTACGACCCGAGGAAACACCATATCATCTCGAACGCATCCTGTACGACGAACTGCCTCGCACCCGTTGCGAAGGTGCTGCTCGATACGGTTGGCATTCGGAAGGGGTTGATGACGACGATCCACTCGTATACGAACGACCAGAAGCTCCTCGATCTCCCTCACAAAGACCTGCGCCGGGCGCGCGCGGCGGCGCTGAATATGATCCCCACGTCAACTGGTGCTGCGAAAGCGATCGGATTAGTTATTCCAGAGCTGAAAGGAAAAATGGACGGCCTCGCGATTCGCGTTCCAACACCGAATGTTTCGCTCGTGGATCTTGTCGTTGAGGCAAACCGCGCGACGACGAAAGAGGAAGTAAGCACGGCGTTTCAGAAAGCGGCTTCGGGGAAAATGAAGCACATCCTGCAGTACACGGAGGAGCCGCTCGTCTCGGGTGATTATCGCGGCAACGCCCATTCTGCCATCGTGGACGGTCCGTCGACGTACGTGATCGAGAATATGGTCAAGGTCATGGCGTGGTATGACAACGAATGGGCATACTCCTGCCGTGTGATCGATCTCGTAAAGAAAGTTGCTCAATCGTTCGATTAGATCAAAGGACCCTGAAGGGGCGGCTAATAGTGGACCTCTTCGCTGTTAGCCTTTTTCTTTTTCCTCATCTCCGGAAGTGGATCCGAAGGGTGGATTTGCTGCTGTGCAATCGAGGATTTAGCACTTCGCGTTCGCACATGCGACGGATAGACGGTCGATGAATAAGTTGACACTCGAGGATGTGGATCTGAGAAATAAGCGTGTCCTTGTCCGCGTCGATTTTAACGTTCCCCTCGATGGTAAAGGCAGCGTGACCGACGATACCCGCATCGTTGAATCTCTGCCTACGATCAAGAAAATTCTTTCCTCTGGAGGCAAAGCAATTCTGATGAGTCATCTGGGGCGGCCAAAAGGGAAGCCGAAGCCAGAATTCGGCCTCAGGCCGGTGGCGAACCGTCTGTCCCAGTTGCTCGGTAAATCTGTTTCATTTGCCCCGGACTGCATTGGTCTGGAAGTCAAACAGCTTGCCGATGGGCTGCACAATGGCAGTTGTTTGCTGCTCGAAAACCTGCGTTTCCATCCTGGGGAAGAAGCAAACGACGAAGCCTTCGCCCGTGCGCTCGCAAGTCTGGGCGACCTTTTCGTGAACGACGCGTTCGGCAGCGCCCATCGCGCACATGCATCGACCGAAGGCGTCACGCGGTTTCTCAAGCCCGCCGTTGCTGGATATTTGATGCGGAAAGAAATAAATTACCTAAGCGAGGCTGTTGGAAATCCAGCTCGGCCCTACGCTGCGATCCTCGGCGGAGCAAAAATTTCCGAGAAGATCGACGTCATACAGAACTTGCTGAATAAAGTGGATACGCTGATCATCGGCGGCGGAATGGCGTTCACGTTCTTCAAGGCCGAGGGGCTGGAGATCGGAAACTCGTTGCTCGAGGCAGACAAAATCGACCTCGCGAAACAAATCCTGGAGGACGTGAAGAAGACGAAGGTCAAACTCCTCCTGCCCGTTGACTGCGTGATCGCGGCAAAAGTGGACAACGAAGCCCCACATGAGATAGTGTCAAAGGATCGCATGAAGCCCGGATGGGTGGGAGTGGACGTCGGTCCTCGGTCGATCGAGTTGTTCTCGGAGGAAATTCGAAAGGCCAAGACGGTTGTCTGGAACGGTCCGATGGGCGTGTTTGAGGTGGAGAAGTTCGCCGCCGGTACCGATGCGATTGCTCGAGTGCTCGCGGAGGTCACGAAGGAGGGTGTGACGACGATCGTGGGAGGAGGAGACTCCGCAGCAGCGATCGCGAGGGCTGGGTTCGAAAAAGCAGTTTCCCATGTGTCGACCGGAGGGGGAGCATCGCTGGAGTATCTCGAGGGCAAGACACTTCCCGGCGTGGCGGCACTTACTGAGAAATAATGCTGTTTTAAACATCGTAAGGATCGGTAGAACACATCATGTCGTTTAACCGCTACCGCTACGAATACCAAAGCTCAAGTTATTACCGACCGTCATTATTGGGTGGATTTCGTTTTTTCCCGCCGGTCATTAAATACCTCTTGATCATCAACGCACTCACGTTCCTGATCGTCGTATTTCTGGGGAACTTCCGCTTCGGTGAGTCTTACTTCGGATACACCCTGACTGTCATTTTCGCACTCTTGCCGTTGGGCGATGGGTTTTATCCCTGGCAACTGCTCACGTACATGTTCATGCATGGGGGTTTTGGACATCTCCTTATGAACATGTTCGTGCTTTGGATGTTTGGAATGGAGTTAGAAAATGTCTGGGGTTCGAAGAGGTTCCTCACATATTATCTGCTCTGCGGTATCGGTGCGGGAGTGGCGAACCTCCTGGTGGCTCCGCTGTTCACAACGGCCGCACCTACCGTTGGTGCATCGGGAGCTATCTACGGAGTGCTGTTAGCGTTCGGGCTTATGTTCCCTGACCGTCCGATTTTTGTCTACTTCCTCCTGCCTGTGAAGGCGAAATATTTTGTGAGTGCGTACATTCTGCTGGAGTTGTTCTATGGTGTGACGGGAACTTCGGACGGAGTTGCCCACTTTGCCCATTTGGGCGGTGCTGCTGTTGGGTTCATGCTCCTCAACGTCGATTGGGATCGGTTCCCGCTCTTCACCTGGTGGGATAACATGAAAGCAAGCTTGTGGTCGAAAAATCAGTACGGTGTACGGTACCGTAAGCGGCATGATGAGGTTACCGAGGCAAAGTTTTTTGACATTCGAGATGCCGAAAAAAAGAAAGACGAGGAGGAGATAAGCCAAGAGCGAATTGACGAAATCCTCGACAAAATCAGTAAGGGCGGCTATCAGAGTTTGACTGAGGAAGAGAAGAGGATCCTATTTGAGGCAAGCAAGAAAATGAACTAAAAGATGTGGGAACGGGAAATTTGTACTTGCGAGAAACTTTCCTTATTATTCCACATCCTTGACTCCATCGCACAGCGAAGCCATGGCTTTGGCACTGACCTTACCTTGTGGTTCTAAGAATGAAGAAAACTGAATCGCTGTTTCCGATCGCTGAGGTATCTGCACCGAAAACCGAGCATCCAACCTATAGGGTTGGCGTTCGGCGGAGCACTCGCCAGGTGAACGTAGGCGGTATTCTCGTCGGGGGCGGCGCGCCGATTTCCGTCCAGACGATGACGAAGACAAAAACGCATGATGTGGATGGCACGGTCAAACAAATCGTTGAAGCCGCCGATGCAGGGTGTGACATCGTTCGGGTGACCGTGAATGACAAACCAGCGGCGGCGGCGATTCCGGACATCATCAAGCGGTCTCCAATTCCCATTGTGGCGGACATTCATTTTCACTACCAGTTCGCACTCAAGGCCATAGAGGCGGGAGTTGCGAAGGTTCGGCTCAATCCTGGAAACATTGGCAGCAAGGAGCGAATTCACGCAGTCTTGAAAGCCGCAAAAGAACGTGGGATCCCGATCCGCATCGGCGTGAACTCCGGCTCGCTGGAAGAGGATATCCTGAATAGGCACGGGTATCCGACTGCAGAAGCGCTCTACGAAAGCGCGATGCGACATGTAGAGATTTGCGAAGACGCCGGGTTTCGAGATGTTGTCGTCTCAGTCAAGTCGACGGATGTGAAGCTGATGATCGAGGCCTATCGATTGATCGCTCAGCGTACGGACATTCCTCTCCACCTTGGGGTGACGGAGGCTGGACTGACACGGGTCGGCACGATTAAATCTGCAGTTGGGATCGGAACGTTGCTGGCGGAAGGCATTGGCGACACGATCCGCGTCTCGCTGACGGACGATCCGGTGAAAGAGGTGGAAGTGGGTAAAGAAATCCTCCGGTCGTTGAGCCTCGCCTCGCGCAATATCGAACTGATCGCTTGTCCCACCTGTGGACGTTTGGATATTGATTTGTTTGGCTTGGTAGCGCAACTTGAAGAGAAGTTGGCGGGTATCAAAAAGCCAGTAAAGATCGCTATTCTCGGATGTATCGTCAACGGACCGGGAGAAGCGAGCGAGGCGGACATTGGAATCGCTGCGGGAGGAGGAGTAGGACTCTTGTATCGAAAAGGGGAGGTCGTCCGCCGCCTCAAAGAGGAAGAAATTGTTGATGCTGTCGTGCAAGAAGTCATGAACTTTCAACCGACCGATGACGACGAGATAAGTTAAGACTCAGATTGGTAGCAGTGTGCGAGCGAATCCCTCCTGATCACGGAGGGATTTTTGTTTCGGTTGGTACTTTGGGATGTAGAACAAAATACTTGAGGCGCTAGAACTTTTGGAGATGGGATTAAATCGCTTTTATGGCATATATTCAGTCCCAAAAATTTGAACTTGGCAGGGTAACTTTTTATGCATTTTACCATTTGCTTACGCAAGCATTATTGGACAGATGAAGTTTCAAAGATTCTGATTTGAATCATAAGTGCTCTCGGGTGGCTGGTGAACACAGACGCTTGCGACTGGTGCGTACTCCTACCGTCTTCAAACGAGAAAGTTCACAGGGAAAAGAAATTTCTGCTAACGAAAAGTAACGCGGCGAGGGTTTGGCAGAACTCATTTTGCTAATGTACTAGCGCTCTAGTTCCATCTGGATCTGATCATCTCTTCTCTCCTGCCAGAAAGCGGGGCGGCGAGTCCCGTCGCCTTGCGAATGCATCCATCCGCTCTTTTCTCTTCCCTCGAGAAAAGTCGATTCTTGTTTCTCCCAACCTCGTTTGTTATATTGTATGGACGTGATTTTTCGGCCTAGAAAGAAGGTTATTTGAAAACCATCAACATATTCTTCATCGGCGACATCGTCGGCACACCGGGTCTTGAGCTCACTTCTTCCATCCTGAAGCAATACTTCGAGAAGTATAAGATCGATTTCTGCATCGCAAACGGAGAAAATCTCGCTGATGGCAAAGGCATCACCGAGAAAGAGGCGAAGGCGGTGTTTGATCTTGGTGTCCATGTTATCACCTCGGGCAATCATTTGTGGGATCGATGGGAGAGTAAGAAACTTCTTGCCAAGGAGAAAAAGGTCCTTCGACCCTTGAACTACCCGCGAGAAAACACCGGAAACGGTTTCGTGGTGTACGACTTGGGGGAGAAAGGGAAAGTTGGTGTAGTCAACCTCCAGGGCCGGACCTACATGCAGCCCATCGATTGTCCGTTCAAGACGGCCGATTGGGTCATCCACAAGATCAAGAGCGAGACCCGTGTCATCATCATTGACATGCACGCAGAAGCCTCATCGGAAAAGATGGCCGTCGGCTGGTATCTCGACGGTCGAGTGAGCGCTGTCTTCGGAACCCACACGCACACCCCGACCTCCGACGCACGGATGCTTCCGAAGGGAACTGCTTTCATAACGGACGTCGGAATGACCGGACCGTACGACTCAGTCATTGGCATGCGCAAGGAGATCGCGATCAAGCGGTTCATCAACCAGACACCCTATAAGTACGAAGTCGCGAGTCATGACGTGCGCTTCTGCGCGGTTTACATCCAGGTCGACTCCGAGACCGGAAAATCGACGAGAATTGAACAAGTCATCTTTCCGGCGTTTTAGTTGAGGCAGTCACGCACATTCTAATGCCCGCACGCATCATCGACGGTAAGAAAATTGCTGATGAAATCAAGGAGGCTGTGAAGCGCGACGCCGAGAAGCTGAAGGCTGAACGTGGTGTTGTCCCTGGACTCGGGTTCATCCTCGTCGGCGAGAATCCTGCTTCGCAAGTCTATGTTCGCATGAAGGGTAAGGCATGCGAAGAGGTCGGCTTCTATTCCTTCACCGAAAAGATGCCCACGGATACTCGGGAATCCGTCCTGCTGGAAAAGATCGAGGAGTGGAACAGCGATCCCAAGATTCATGGGATCTTGATCCAGCTTCCGCTCCCGAAACACATGAACGAAGAGACGATCGTTCAGTCGGTCGACCCGGGAAAAGACGTGGACGGGTTTCATCCCGTAAACGTCGGAAAACTCGTCATGGGTCAGGAGACGTTTCGTCCCTGTACTCCAGCTGGAGTGCAAGAACTGCTTTTGCGGAGCGGCGTCGACCCCAGTGGTAAGCACGTCGTGATCGTCGGTCGCAGCAACATTGTTGGAAAGCCGGTTGCAAACATTCTTCTCCAGAAACAGAAGGGCGCGAACGCCGTCGTGACTGTCTGTCACACCGGAGCGAAGGATCTCACACGCTACACGAAGCAGGCGGACATTCTCATCGCAGCGATGGGTCGGCCTGAGTCCATCACGGGAGAAATGATAAAGCCCGGAGCCATTGTAGTGGATGTCGGCTTGAATCGCGTCGATGACCCTTCGGCAAGAAACGGCTATCGACTCGCTGGTGACGTGCATTTTGCATCTGCGAGTAAAGTGGCGAGTGCGATTACACCAGTGCCGGGCGGTGTGGGTCCAATGACGATTGCGATGTTGATGAAAAACACGCTCCTAGCAGCTCAGCGGCTGACCAACCGACCGTAATTCATCCCCCACATTCCCCCCGTGGCCTCCCAGCGGTATTCGTCGAAACCTGCCGAACCTTCGAGAGTTTACCAAACAGGGAACGGTCAGGCCTTTCAGAGTGTTCGTAATGCTCTGGAAACAATCTTGCGGTAGCATTTCATGATTCAGTTTTCGTCCATATGGACAGGTCCGCTCTTCGTTGCCTGGTTTGTTCTGGTTCTCTCACTTGAAGGTTGTTCCAGCGATCCCGATGTGCTTTCGTCGACCGGTGATGGCGCTCAGAACCCCGTGGACTCGGGACAGCTTCCGGACACGTCCACAAGTCCGAACGACGACAAATACGTCTGGTTTATCCACGGGATACAGGATGGGGGACCCGGAAAGGACGGAATTTACGCTCTGGTAGAACCGCCGTTCGAGTCCGTTGCAGCCACGTCCTACCTACAAGAAGATGACCTTGTCGTCGGAATCAAAGTCGGAAACATCGTGAAAGCGTACTCACATCGGATCTTAGATTGGCATGAAATCGTTAACGATAAATTTGATCGCAGGTCAATTGCTATCACCTATCGTCCTCTGACTGGGTCCGGCGTTGGATTCGATATAAGGGCATCGCTGGAAGTTGCGACTGCGACCACGTTTGGAGTTTCGGGTTTTCTGTGGAACAACAATTTGATCCCTTACGATCGTTTGACGGACAGCAATTGGTCGCAAATGCTGCTCTGGTGCGTGAACGGGCGTCTCCGCGGCCAACTGGCAGTTCATGTTCCCCTGGTCGAGACGACTTGGGCTACTTGGAAAAAGATGTTCCCCAACTCGCTTGTGCTCTCAAATGAGACCGGGTTTGACAGGCCATATCACATTTTTCCGTATGGAAATTACAAGACAGACCCCTTTCTGCTCTTCCCGATTTCCTTCGACGACAAGCGATTGCCACGCAAAGCGCGAGTTCATGGAATCATTCTTGGCCGCATTGAGAGGGGGCGGGCAAAAGCGTATCCATTTGACCTCTTCCAGGGGCAGATTCGAGCTATCAATGATGAAGCAGGAACGCAGCCCGTTGTGGTGGCCGGTTCCGGCCCTGATAACATCATCGTGAGCTATTCGAGTCGGTCGCTTAATGGAACTCGTCTTCAATTCGATGTCAAGACGG